>JBFMBP010000150.1:0-35000 GCA_040755155.1 Candidatus Omnitrophota bacterium
AGAAGCAGCGTTATCGGCTTTCTTGACGCAGCGGAAGCCGTAGGCGTCGTAGCCGAAGCAAACGTCGGCGAGGCCCGCCGCTTCGCCGCGCCGGGCGGCGGAACGGCAGGATTCCGCCGAACTGTCCCATCCGCCGCCGCGCAGGACGCACTTCTCGCCGCTGGCGGGGCCTTTTGGGTCTTGCGCGGCGTCCGCTGCATAACCTTCGGCGTAATAATCGTTGCACCATTCCCAAACGTTGCCGTACATGTCGAGTAATCCCCACGGATTGGGCGCTTTTGTTCCCACCGGATGGGTGGTTTTATTGGAATTGTCTTTATGCCAAGCATACTTGCTCAACTTGGCCGCATCGCTTCCGAAAGCGTAAGAACCGCTCGTGCCGGCGCGGCAGGCATATTCCCATTCCGCTTCCGTGGGCAGCCTATAGCCGTTGGCGTCGAAGTTGCATAACAACGGTTCCAGTTGGTAACAGGGATCGAGTCCCTCGCGCATCGAACGCATGTTGCAGTATTTGATGGCGGCGAACCAACTTAATTGTTCGACGGGCTTATCCTCGCCTTTGGATTTGGCGGGATTTTTCCCCATCAAGGAGGCATACGATTTCTGCGTTACTTCGGTTTTGTCCATAAAGAAGGCGCTGATTATCACTTTATGGGCGGGCTTTTCATCCGTCTCGCCGCTGTCGCCGCCCATGACGAATTCTCCCGCCGGAATCAAGAGCATTTCCACGCCGGTTTTGGTCGTGATGGATTGAATCTCTATCTTCGCCGCATTCTTCTCGTTCCCCGTTGAGCCGCCGCATCCGCCAGCGAGGAGGAGAAGAGCGAAGAATAGAAATGGAGTTTTTTTTCGAACAGCGGGGAAAACGTTCAAGGCGAATCTCCTTTTCTCAGGCATTAATGCCGGGCGGCTTCGTAGCTGGCGGGATTGCGCAAGATTTTCTGCGTTCGTTCTCTGATTTCGTTAGCGAAAGGCGCCAGGTGGGGATTCATAGCCATCGCCAGTCCTGCGCGCTGCCGCAGGCGTTTAACGTGAACGCGGCATTCGCCGACGAGTTCGTCCTGGTTGCCGCCGACTTCAACAAACGCGGCGGTAATTTTCTTGCATTTATCGAAAGCATCGCTTCCCGTATAATCCACCAGCGTTGATCGGAATGTTTGCACCAGGTTTTTGGAATATTCCGGCGTTTTGATGTCATCGGCTCTTTTGGCGATTCCCTTGTCGATCTCTTTCGTTATTGTTTCCATTTCGCTAATAAAATCGGCGTACTCGGAATGCTCTTTTTTCTGTTTTTCCAAAAAAGCCAACATTTCATGGCCGAAGACGGAGTAATCTTCGATGCGTCCGCGGATATGATTGATGAAAGCCATCACTTGCGTCAGCGTCTCTTCCACCTCTTTTCGATCTTCTTTTTGCTTCTTGGCGGCGTAGATATCGTTCAATTTCGTGCGAGAGGCGCAAGTGGGCAATCCTTTGAACGAATTATGCTGCCCTTCCAGATCGAGGATATATTCGCAGGGACCGACGCCGAGAGTGGAACGGACGATATCGACGATCGAAAACTGCTCCAGCGGCGTTTCCTGGATGCGGTCGATGGGATAGATGACGGCGGGGCCTTCGAAGGATGTAGGAGTTTCTTTCAACGGCTGCAGCCAGGGACGCCCCTCCTTGTCGATCCAACAAGGGTAAAGAAACATGCCAAGCACAGTGGTCCAGCGTTCTCGCGTGGTTGGGCGCAACCAATCCGATTGGCCGAACGAGGCCGATTTTCCCATCCAGCCGTATTTGAAATAAGTTCCATCCGGCTGTTGAGCCAACATCTCCCAACTATCGGTCATATCGCCGGAGCATCGCCAATCGACGCGCCATTGGGCGGGATAAGGAACGTTCCAATCGAGGGCGATCTCTTTGCCCGCCTCTTGCTTGTTGATATCGCGCTCATGCCACACTTCCGGCGCATCAATAACAGCCACCCAAATTTCGCCATCCTTTCCGTAATCGATTCGCGCGCCTTCGATCGTCCGCTTATCACCCTCTCCCGCCAAAGCGACGGCGATATCCTGCTCCATCGTATTGCAGACGCTGAAGAGAATTGCGCCGCCTTCATCCAGCATTTGCAGCAAAAAGTTTTCGCTGGGCAGATCGGATTCGGCGATGGGAATTTTGCGGGCGTCGATGACGATGTCGTCAGCGAAGAAATCGGGCAGGATGGCGAAGCGGCAAGGCGCGCCAATACGCAATTTATCAACGCCTTCCTGCGGCTTGGTATTTACGAAGATTTGCCCCATGTCCAATTGGAAACGCACCGCAGCTTTTTTTCCGTTATCCGCTTGAAACATAGCGGAGACGGCGGCGGTATTGGGATTGTTTTCGAGGAGTTCGAAGGACGTCAGCCGAACGTCATCGCCGTCCATCAGCGGGGATAGCTGCGCCCGGAAGCGGAATCCTGTGCCGGTTTGGGAATACAACTCGGCGCCCGGTCCGTTAATCCGCAAAACCAGAGCAATCCGGTTGTTCGTCAAAACGGCGTCCCCTTGGAAAGGCTGTTCGATGATATCTTCCGGGACGACGCTCCAATTTTCCTTTTTGTCGAATGCGGCGGATGTTAATGGATTGGGAGAGGACGATCCAGTATCGAATACGCAAGCAAAGGGCGGCGCATCCTCCCCAAAGGCTGGAGAAAAAGAAATTCCTAGTACAATAATCCCCAATGCTGCGGCGTAAACAAACGCTTGATGCTTTCTCACAATCTTGCTCCTCCTAATAAAGTAGAAAAGTAGGATGGGTCGCGTTTTTTGACCCATCGATATTTAAGGATGCAATCATTGATGGGTCAAACGACGAGACCCATCCTACGGTTATAAACGTTTTTTTAGGAGTGATCATGGTCAGGAAGAATGGCTGCGCTTTGCTTTGAGGCTCACCCTACACAATTATTAATTATCTTTACCGAAACGTTCTAAACGCTCCTGAATTTTTTTCATCGCTTCTGGCGCTTTTGGATTCCGCTCCGCTTCCATTGCGCATTGAACCGACAGCCAGCGCATCATCATGCGGCCTTTGGAAAGGGCGTAATCGTAAGCGTCGCCCATGCCCCGGATGCGCTTGCAAAAAATCGTACATTTGGGCATCGGATCGCTTTCATTCAGCAGATCGACGATTTCCATTCCCCAATACGTTACGACTTCAGGTTTGGCCATCGCCCGTCTGCGGGCGTTAACGGCGTTTTCCATATTTTCGATCGTTTGAATCAATTGATCCATAACGGCGGATTGGTCGGGATGGGTTTTCTTTTCGGCGAGACAGATCATTTTTATTTCCTGACCCAATTTAACGTATCGATCGATTCTAGTCGTCATATCCATCAATAAGCCAATCATGGCCTTAAAAGTATCCTGCAATTGTTTTTTAAGACGGTTATCGCGCTGCTTTCCGAATTGCGCTTCCACCCAATCCGCTACGGCGTTGGGCGTGGGGTGGGTATCGGAACCTAGTTTTTCCGCTTCCAGGATATATTGGCAGGGGCCAGTTCCCAGCGTATTTTTCATGACGTCGACGGGACAAAAAATGGTCAACGGCGTGGTTCGATCGCGGTCGATAGGATAAACGAAAAACGGTTCCGTCGCCGTCTCGATTTTTTCCGAATAGAACGAGGATTGCGTTTCGCCGTCCTTTTGCAGAAGATCGGCGCGCCACTTGGCGGGAAAAGGCGGCTTCCAGTCCGTTGCGCTTTTCACCTCGTTCGCGAAGCCCCAAATATGGGGATGTTCCAGCAAGGCGATCCAAATTTTATTTCCTTCGAGACATTTGACATCAAAGCCGCCAATGGCGCGTTCCTTTTCCTTTCCTTCGAAGAAAAGTTTCGCTCCCTGGCGCTTGGATTGCCACGCGCACATTATCAACGCGCCGCCGTCATCCATTGCATTCAGGAAATACTGTTCGACGGGAAGCAGCGCGCCATCCCTTTTCCACAAAGCGGGAGAGAAAATCATATCGTCGGCGAAATAATCGGGGACGATGGCGTATTGGACTCCCGCTCGAATCCGTAGATTCCGATTCATCGCGGGGCTGGGCAAAATTTCTAAAATCATATCTCCAGCCGTGAGACGAAATCCTACCGACTGGCCATCCGAATAATTGGCTTGAATTTGCGCGGCGCCGGGATTGTTTTCTACAATAGTCATAGACGCCATTTTAATCTTGGCGTCCGGCGCTAATTGCGCCCGAGCTTTGGGCTGGCTACCCATCAAGGAATAGAGTTCGGCGCCGAAACCCTTTTTACGCAAAACGATGGCGGCCTTGTCGTTGAGAATCACGGCGTCCCCTTGAAACGAATGGGCGAGATCGTCTTCTTTGAGCAACGTCCACTGTTTGCGCTCCGAGATGGCTTGGGGAGCGAGTGGTTCTGCGGACGGCGCGCCCGTATCCCATATCGCCGCGAAGGGCGAGGCGTTGGGCGGCGCATCTCCCGCCGCGGCGGATAGTGCGGCGACGGCGATTATGGCGACGATCCTAAAAAGTCGATTCATCAGACATACCTCCTCTTATTCAAATGATGAATGATGAATGATGAGTGATGAAAAAAAATTTGCTATTTTTTTGAGTGAAATCTAAGCGTAGATATTCACATAATTGATAGATCAAACAATCCGATCCATCCTACTTCATTCATCACTCATCATTCCTAAGAAAACAGAGAGTAGGCTGGCTCATCATTCATCATTCATCATTCATCATTTCCAACAAGGATTCATATCGGAACCGCCTTCCGTCAGGCGAATGGGAGTTCCTCCCTCCGCCGAAACGATATAGAGTTCCCACGGGCCGGATTCGGAAACGCCTTGGCAATAAACGATGCTCCGTCCGTCGGGACTCCAATCGCCGTAGCGTTGGACGCCTCCCTGATAGGTGACGGGGCGGTTTTTCTTGCCATCGGGCTGGATGACGCAGATATGGGTTTCGGTTTCATAGACGAGCCGCTTGCCATCCGGCGACCAGCAAGGTTCGCAGGCGCCTTTTTGGTCGTAGACTTTCACCGGCTCGCCACCCTCGATTCCGACAAGATATATCCCGTTTCCCGCCTCCCAACGGCAGGCGAAAGCGATAGCCTTTCCATCCGGACTCCAAGACGGTCCCGAACAATGGGGCCAATCTTGGGGAGTAACGGTTTTTTCTTCTCCCGTTTTCAAGTCGCGAACAACAATCCGTTCCTCGCGGCGAAAAACAATCTTCGAACCGTCGGGATTCCAATCCGCCTGATCGCCGTCGGCGATACGTTCCAACTTTTTGCCCTCACTCGTTATGCGCCATATCCCCGGCTTCCCGCCTCGCGTAGAAACGAAAAGGATGCTTTCGCCAACCGGACTAAAGCGGGGATCGACATCCCTTTCTTCCGGCTGGCCGTCCGTCAATCGCCGCAGGTTCGATCCATCCTCCTCGACGATCCATATGCGCCAATCGCCGCCTCGCTGGCTGGAAAAGACGATGCGTCCCTTCATCTCCCCCCCTTCAACGCAGGGGGATATAACGGGGGCATGGGAAAATAAAGCGATCAGGACGGGAAGGATTATGGCGATCGTTTTAGCAGAAGTTTTTTTCATTCCGAATATCATATTCAATAGCCGCTTTCCTTCGATTCCTCATAATTTTTCTTATTGTAAGTAATTCTTTAACGTAAGGCTATACCGAAAGTTACGATAAAAGGAAATCGATGCGAAGCTCCGCTGATAAATTCAATTAAAAGATCAGACAATCCGCTTCGAGAAAGAAATATAGGTTGAGTACATAGCCAGCCGCCGGGAGAAGTGTTATAATTAGTAGGAATGTGGAATCCATTCTTGGTTAAGCTGTTATGGAGTTGAGGCCGCTGAATTTGCGCCGAAAAGGAATTCATAGTTCGCCGCAAAGAGAACTCTTCTCGTTTAATTTATTGCGAAATTGGAAATATAATCGTAAAAAATACAATTGACTTGAGATGTTTTTTTGAGATAATTCCATCATAGCAGCACAAAAAGCCATCAAAATAAAATATTGGGAGAGCGATCGACGTGTCACCCAAAAAACCGATGAAGATCAATATCCAATCGGAAGAGTTCGATATCGATATCGACGAAATTCTTGAGATCGGATCGTCGCTGGAAAATATTAACGAAGATCGGGAGAATGCGCCGCCGCCGGTTAAAACTTCCGCCGACGAAATCGCCAAAAAAGTCAAAGCCGGTCAATTCGTGACGGAAGCGGTGCGGGACGTTATCTTCGAAGCGGTCAAGACCTCGTTCGAAGAGGAGGATTTTACTTCCGAAGAAGACCTAACGGAGACGGACGGTTTTGAAATCGTCAAGAGCAAGAAGAAAGAACTTTATGAACTTCTCGAAAACCTGGATGCGCATGTCGCCGATAAAAGCGTAAAAGAAGTATCCGCTCTCTTCACTTCTCTCCTCAATATTCAAGGCCAATTGTGCATGCAGAAGACGGAAGGGATCATCACCGTCCGCACCCGCCTATATAAATTTTTCTCGCCTCAGACCGTCAACGCCGCCGTGCAGCAATCGCTTCAGCAGGAAGTGAGCTTGATGTTCACGCCGGAAGAGATCAAGGCTATGCGGATGAAGATGTCCGCCATAGACGACAACGATCCTCTAAAGCCTTTTTTCACCGCTGTAATGGATCAGGCTTACGACGTTGTGCAATACAACGAAATGTCAGGTCAACTCATGCTGGAAATGACCGAATATTTCCTCTTGAAGTTGAAAAAGAACGGTTATGGCAATACTTCGGTCTTTTCCGATTTTCGCGAACGGCACGAGCGGTCGAAGCTTTCGATCAACAAAGCGATCGATGATTTGCGGAATATTGAAATCGTTATCAATCAGCATCTGCGCGAACGGCCGGTATTGATGGAGCTTCCCCGTTATTTGCGGGCGCTGATTCAAGTGAAATTAGGCATTATCGACAAGAACAAGACGAAGAAGATTTTAGAAAAAATCCGCAGTCTTCTGGGACAATATTCCCGCGCGCGCAGCGCCGTTTGTTTCGACTTCAACCGCCTGCCGTCCTTTCAGCATGGCGTCCGTTTGCGGCAGAGCATCATCCTAAATTTGCATAAGGACGTCTTAAAATACACCGGCGAGTTGTTCGAGAAGGAGTTCCGCGCCGTCAAAGACGAATTATACGCGATGCTGGATGAAATCGAGACGTCGTCCGAAGCCCTCCAGCCTGATACGCCGGAATATCAAGAGATGATGAAAAAGAAGGCTCTGATTCAGAAGAGATTAGAGGAGCACCGGCGCCGGCTGGACGTCGTCAAAAGCCAACAAAAACTTGTCGATGTCCAACATGCGTTAGTGGGCGAAGCGATCGAGCGTTACCAGAAAAACGAGGCTCTATATCAAAAGCTGGATGAAGCCGTTCAAAACCGGCCCAACACCATCGATCCCGATAAAATCCGCTCCACTCAAGAACCATCCAAGAGAAAAATCAGCCGCATGGTTATGGCGCGAAATCGCACTTGAACCGCTGTTATCCGAAATTCCTTACAACCTATAAACAGCAGCCAGCCGTAGAAGGGCGGGTTGCGCTTCGTTTATAGAGCCATTCAGGAATGCGTAAGAAGAATCAGGATCATTCGGTAATGGCGGGTCCCGCTTCGCTCGACCCACCCTACTCTTCTATCCGATTTTCCTTACATCTTTTTTCGTTTATCAAATTCAGAGCGATGCGATCCATTGATCCGGAGGATGATTTAATCTTACTGGCCGGCTTCAACGGCGATATCGAATAAATCCTCCGCTTTCATGGCGAAGCATTTCAAGCCGCGTTCTTCCACGTCCATGTTCTCTTCCGCCCATTTTTTTAGCATGGCTTTCGTCGACGGCTTCAACTGGAAGACGATGCGCTGCTTGGTTCGATCATTTTGAATGGCGACTTGAATTTCGTCTTTGGGGATGTGGATAATATTCTTCTTGCCGTAAGTGGCGCCGGTCGTCATTTGCAAACCGTCGATGATGCAGGAGACTGGCGGCTCCTTAGGGCATTCCACTTCCACTGTTACGCCAAAATAGCGCGGTATGCCATACTTGACGATGGCGTATTCTCCCATGCAGGCGCCCAAAGCCACGTTGGGGCCAAGATGGCCGTGAAACCGTTCCAACAATTCCACTGTAACCGGCGCGTAAGGAACATCCGTATGCATCATGGTTTCGGAAGCGATAACGGTCATAGCGAAAAGACTCCCGATCGCAAAAAATTGGACGATTCTGGTTTTCATGTTGTATTACCTTTCTTACTCTATCATTTGAGCCTCTTGCAAAACTATATTATTCCTCCCCCAAGCTTGGGGGAGGTTAGGAGGGGGTTGAGATAAGTCTAACAAAATCAACCCCCCTCTAACTCCCCCCAAGCTTGGGGGGAGAATTGAAAAGAAAATTATACCATTTTTGCAAGAACCTCATTTTTTTCGATTTTATTATGGCGCACTATGGCCCGTGCTTAGTTGAACGATGATGCCCGAACTTATGGTTCCATTACTGGGATCATACCACGTACTGGATGGAACCGGTTCGTAGGTATGCAGAGTAATATCGGCTTTCGCAATGGGGCCGACGCTCCAAAATCCATACTCTACCGGACTCTTGGCGGCGGGATGATCTTCGGAGGCGTTGTTGTAAAAAATATAATCGCCGTCATCCGCGGGAAAGGACTTGGGAATCCATATTCCTTCTTCCGTCGGCATGTTGTTGAAATATCCAAAGCCGGGATGGCGATACTTAATCGTTTGTCCGGCAGCGTCTTGCGAAGCGCCCTGAAAGGTATAAAACGGATCCAGAGGCCTCGTTGAGAGATACGCCGTCGGCGTAGTCAATTCCATCGGCAATTCGAAATACTTCTTCGCCTGCTCCTCCCCCCAGGCGAGGCAGTGGAACCGCGATGGCGGCAGCCCGGCATTGTCGAGACGATAGGATTCCACCGCCGTTACGCAGGCTTTGATATCAGCCTTGGCCGCCGCAATCTTGCTGCGCGTCATCGCCTGGATCATATTGGGAACCGCGATGGCGGCCAATATCCCGAACACGGCGACAACGAGCAAGAGTTCGATCAACGTGAAAGATCTTGTCCGCCGCCGCCAGTTATTCCGAAGTTTAATATTGATATACACTCCAATCCTCGACTCCGGTCCCCGCCGGTTGAAAATCGCCGATGGAACGCGGCCACAATACATAACCTTCCTGGAACGGCTGCTCCACGTCTTCCTGATCGAAAACGCCGATGATATTTAGTGCGCCCTCTGGCTTCGGAAAACCGCCGATACCCGTTTTGAAGCGCAATTCCACGTTCATCGAGGCGCCTAGGGAATCCATTACGGACAATACGCCGCCGTTGATCCATTCGCCTTCGACGATTAGTACATTTTTCAATATCACTAAACGCCCTTGGTAATATTCGCCTCCCGTCTTGCGGGTGGAATCGAACTTCTGCGCTTCTTCCAGATTCGCGATCTCCAACGGTTTGGGAGGATCGCCCGATCCCAGAATCTCGATGGAGAATTTCTGGTCGGGATTGTGGCGCTCGTTGATGTTGGTCTTGCCGCCGAAATGGCCCGTCAATCCCGTTACGCGCAATTTATCGCCGGGCTTAACAGCGGGATATGCGCTTAGACCGCCGCCATACCAAGCGCCGGAATAGACTTGGATGCCGCCGGTTTCGTCTTGCATAAAGAGAATATAGGAGTTATCGGTCTCGCTGTTGAATATGCCGGGATCGTTGAGCGCTGCGCCTTCGACGGTATAGCGATCCGACGTTTGCAATCCCGGAAAAGCGGGATCGCCGTTTTCCGTAACGGCGTTAATTTCCCCAATGGTTGTAATAGTCTGAGCGCCGATGCTAAGCGGCTGGCAGAGAAGACCCATTGCGATGACGGTTAGGCGAACGATGCTTTTCATTATGGAATGCCCCCGATTCGATAATATTATGTTTTATAAATTCGTATTATTTCATTTTTATGGGAGAGAATCAACTCCCAATGGAGAATCAAAGGTATTTTTTAGATTTCGCCTTTATCTATTTTCGAGGAAATGAACCTAGGCCAATAAGGAGAATTAGCGAAATTGAAGGCTTAAAAAAATTGGATTTCCAAATACAATAATAGGGACGAGTGCGCAGAATTTTCTCCGCACTCGTTTTTTTAACCGGATTTTTGCATTCGCCGCGTCATGCGGCCGATTCTCATAAAGGAGGTTGAAAGCAATCCAGGAATGAAAGCCGTGATCTTTGATATGGACGGCGTGATCGTCGACAGCGAATCGATCCATCAGCGCGCGGAAATTTACGCGCTTTCCGCTTATGGCCTCGAAGTAACGGATCAGGATTTGCGTCCTTACGCAGGTGCGTCCAGGCAGGCGTTTCAGGATGGCCTGACAGAAAGGTTCGATTTGGACTTGGATTGGAAAGGCGTTTTTGAGAAGAAAGACGAACTCTTTTTCCAACTCATTGAAGACGTAGAAGCCATACCGGGCGTTTTGGATTTCATCCAGGAGATTAAAGCCGCGAACTTGAAACTAGGCGTCGCTACCAGTTCCCAAAAACGCAATCTTTCCTTCATTCTTCAAAAGTTCGGTTTGGAGCCGTTCTTCGACGCGTTGGTTTGCGCCGCCGACATTAGCCGCAGCAAGCCCGATCCGGAAATATTTCTCAAAGCGGCGGCGGCGCTAGGCGAGGCGCCGGAAGATTGCGCAGCGGTGGAGGATTCCGTCAACGGCGTTCGAGCGGCGAAGTCGGCGGGTATGTATACTATCGCCCTCACAACGACCTTTCCCCTCACAGCGCTTGTTGACGCGGACCGGATCATCGACGGCTTCCCTGAATTGAAGGCGGAGGAACTCCTGCGTCTGAAACGATGGAGATTCTGCGGCGGCGCCGTTCCAGTTTAGTTTTTTTCGTGGAAATATTCCGGAAAATGTTTCTTGGCGCATTCGGGACAGAGACCGTGGCTGAATTCCGCCTCGGAATGGTCTCGAATATAAGATTCAAGCTGCTGCCAATAGCCCTGATCGTCGCGGATTTTTTTGCAGGAGGAACAAATCGGGAGCATTCCGCTCAAGGTTTTCACTTTCTGCAGCGCTTCTTGCAATTGGGAAATCAACCGTTTTTGTTCCTCATCCATCCGTTTTAAGTCGGTCATATTGTAAAGGATGCAGTGTGTCTGTTTGAAGTTCCCTTCCTCGTCGTAGCCGATTCTGCCGTTAACGGAAACAATTACGACTGAACCGTCTTTCTTTACCAATTCGTACTCCACGCCGCGAATTTCGCCTTCGGCTTTGAAGCGGGGGAAATTTTTTTGCAGTACTTCCAAATAAGGCGGCGATATGAACTCTCCTACCCAATGCCCAATCACTTCTTCACGGGAATAACCTAACAGATCAAGCCATGCTTGATTGACTTCGATGAAATACCCATTTTCATCCAACGATTGATAACCGAGTGGAGTTCTTTCATAAAGCAAGCGAAATCTTTTCTCGCTTTCCGTCAGCGCATCATGCGAATGCTTCATGGCGAGAAAAAGGGGAGCGATCCGGCTCAATCCAACCACCATCAGAATCGATATCAAAAGCGCGATCAATTCGGGGGGAAGATCGGGATATTTAACGGCGGGAGTAACTAATAATAAACGCAAGGTAATGCAACGCCGGACGGCCATGAGAAAAATGGCGGCGGCGATGAATATCCAGGCGGATTTTTTCTCTGTGACTCGGTTCAATCTCCAAGCCAGATAGGCCGCCCAAAATTGAAGCGTCGCCGACAAAATCAATACAACAATTACTTCCACAATAACACTTCTTTCAGAATGCGATTCATCTATTAATATACAATAAAATATGACTTTTATCAATATATTTGTAAAATTAAATTGGATATTTTATTATTGAGTTAATTCCGATTTTTTTCGGTTCCTTCTCCCATGGAATCAAATCGCCGAACCATTCAATAGCCGCCGCGTATTATACGGCATCCATAGGCCATAAGATAATACCAACCTGCATTGAGATTGTTGTTTTTAAATTCCTCTCCCAAGATGGGGAGAGGTTAGGTGAGGGTTGATATTATTAAACTTATAATCCCCTCACCCTAACCCTCTCCCAGAGGGCGAGGGAATTTTAAGTCTCATTCTTAATAAGACTTGGTATAATTCGCTCTGTTTCGTCCCTTAGCAACAATTCAATCGATGCTTGAATAGATGCTTAATCTCTTCTCATCGACGGCGACAATTGCGAGGAAAGGGAAAGAATCGTTCCTACTCTTGACATGACAAGCCGATGTTTGACAGAGTAGTCAAAACGACAGACTATAGGTAATTGTCAAATAAAACCTTTGGAATATCAATCTATTTAATCCAAATATCGAAAAAATATGCTCATGAGAATCGTTATTCGCTCTCGTTCTATGCTATGGATTGCCGCTTGGCAGCTTGCCTTGGCGGCATCCGCCATTCTGACACTGGCAGAATCGCTTCAGGAATGCATAGAAAAGGGGCGCCAAGCGGAAGAAAGATATTTTTACGCCGAGGCTCTTTCTTGGTTTCGCCAGGCGGTTTCCCTCGACGCGCGAAATCCCGAATGGCATTTCGCCATTGCCCGGCAATTGATTGGATTGGAAAAATTGGAAGAAGCCTGCAACGAGTTGAACGAGACCATCAAACTCAATCCCGCACACGCCGAAGCCTACACGATGCTGGGCATCTATCAGCACAAGGTCAAGGACGATCTCGCCGCCGCCGAGAAGCAATATCTACTCGCCATCCAAGCCGATCCCAAGCATTTGCGCTCCCGGAAATTGCTGGCGGAACTCTATATCTCCCTCCATCGCTTTGAGGATTCGCAGAAACTGTATGAAGCTATTTTGCATGAAAAACCGTCTGAGTTCGACGCCTATGAAGGATTGGGCAAAGTGCTCCTGCAACGATCCCAAACCGACCAAGCCATCGACGCGCTTAAGCAGGCTATCGCTCTGAAGCCGGAAGAGCCGGAACCTTACCGGTTGTTGGGGCAAGCGCTGGCGCGGCTGGGTCAACGGGCGGAAGCACAGGAACTTTTGAAGCAATATCAAAAAGTAAAAGAGGGTCAAAACCGCCTTATCGATCAATTGCGGGCTGTGCGCCGTTCGCCGAAAAATCCCGGCGTCTGGTTCAATCTCGGCAAGGAATATCTCAAGCGAAAAGAGACATGGAAGGCGATCGACGCTTATGAAACGGGAGTGGAATTGGATGCGGAGAATGAGGCTGCGCACGGCCTTTTAGGCGCTTTGTATATTCAGGAACGCCTGCCGGTATACGCCCAATGGCATTTGGAAAAAGCCATCACGTTCGATCCGGGAAATCCCAATCATTTCAATAACTTGGCCGTCAGTTTTATGCTGCAAGGAAAATTCGCCCAAGCGGCGCAGTTCTTCGAGATTGCACTCGAATTGGGAGGTCCCAATCCGGGCATATTGAAAAATTTGGATCTGGCTTTGGATAAATTGAAACCAACGGCCGCTTCGCCGGAAAAAAAGCCTTAATCGATCGGTTGCAAACTCTCCCCCTACGCAAGAAAGCGGAATGGACTATGCTGCACCCTTTTATCTTTCGAACGTTTTTTCTGACGCTGACGGCGATTTATCCCCTTGGCGTCTTCGCTCAATTTCAATTCGTCGAAACCGCCCGCGAACGGGGATTGATTTTTCAGCAAGTGGACGGTTCCAAAGAGAAGCAATACATCATCGAAGCCAAAGGCGCAGGAGTCGCAGCCGCCGACGTGAATGGAGACGGCTGGGACGATATATATCTCATCAACGGCGCCAGCCTCTATCATCCGCCCGGCGAGAATGCGCCGCGCAATCAGCTTTTTCTCAATCAGGGAGATGGAACCTTCAAGGACGCCACGGACGCCAGCGGTCTTGGAGATACGGGCTTCGGCGCCGGAGGCTATTTCGCCGACGTAGACAACGACGGCGACCTCGACTGTTATCTGACCAACTACGGTCCCAACCAGCTGTACCTCAATGAAGGCCAGGGACATTTTTCGCGGGCGCCCAATGCAGGCGGCGCCCAAAACGAAGGCTGGAGCACTGGCGCCGCCTTTGCGGATGTCAACGGCGACGGCTATCTCGATCTCTACGTGGGGCAATACGCCGAATTTTCCGTCGAAATCGCCAACCGCAAGGGCAAACTGGCGCCATTTCACGGCAAAATGGCTTTTATCGGCCCTTCCTCTTACGAACCCGCTCCTGACAATCTGTTCTTGAATCGGGGCGATGGAACATTCATCGACGTTACGAAGGAAAGGGGAATCAACGCCATCGAATGCGGACGCGCGTTCACCGTTACATTTTCTGACCTCGACAATGATGGCGATCTGGATATCTACGTCGCTAACGACACTACTTACAACCATCTTTACGAAAACGACGGAAAGGGATTTTTCACGGATATATCGCTATTAGCTGGCGTTGGATTAAGCGAAAGCGGCGAAGAACAAGGCGGCATGGGAGTAGCGATCAAAGATATCGACGGCGACCTCGACCTGGACATCGCCGTGGCCAATTACCAGAACGAATATAACATCCTCTACCGCAACGATGGGAAGATGCTGTTCAGCGACGCTTCCTTCGTTACCGGCATCGCCGAGGGAACGACGCCGAAGGTCAGTTTCGGAATGCTGTTGGAGGATTTCGATAACGATTCCTGGCCGGATATGCATGTCGCCTGCGGCCATGTCTACCCCATCGCCGACGAGTTGGAATTTCTCGCCGGTTATGCGCAGGGCGCGCTCTTTTTCCATAACCAAGGCAAGGGATCATTTATCGGCGTCTCCAACAAGGCCGGCCCGGCGTCGTCGTTAAAGGGCGTCTCGCGCGGCAGCGCCGCCGGAGATTTCGACCATGACGGCGACCTGGATATCGTGGTCAACAATCTGGACGGAACGCCGTTCCTGCTGGAAAACCGCAGTCCGCGCCGCCATTGGCTGCAAATCGCCGTCCAGGACGAGCGCGGAATGCCCGCCTACGGCGCCCGCGTCCTTCTCGAAGCCAAAACGCGCAAGCAAATCGCCGAACTCTACTCCAGCGCCAGCTTTCTATCCCAAAACAGCGCCGCGCTCCATTTCGGATTAGGCCAGGACGAGAAAGTCGACAAGATTCTCATCCGCTGGCCGAATGGGAAAACGTTGGAACAAAGAGACATCGCCGCCGATCAGCGGATTGTCATACGGAAGAAATAAATTTAATATTCCGCATACATTGTCCTTCTTAAGATTGACATTTATTCTGTAAATCTTGAAAGAAAGCGCTATAAAACCAATGGCCAAGTTAGGAAGCGAGAAAAATCCCATCATCGTCCGCGTTCAAACGAAAGAACGAGGAAATTACGTTGTGAATAAATGCACGGAGAATGGATGGCATTTTATAATCGGTTATGAACCTGATAAACCAGAAGACATATCAGATTTGGAAAGAGCCATGCATCCTCCAAAACCAATCCTCTCGGAAAAGGTAGGACGGAACGAATATTGTCCCTGCGGCAGCGGCAAGAAATACAAAAAATGCTGCGGCGCAAGTGGAATGATTTAACATCCCGATATACAAATAAAAATTGAATTTGTTTATTCAGAGTGAAATTCTTTACCTATGATGTGGGATTTGGAAAAGGCCAGGGCAAAATAAACTTTGCCCTGGCCTCCCGACGGGTCTCCTTTGGTGGGCTACGCTTCGCTTTGAGTCCACCCTACAAGCTACAAGCAATGGTTATAATTCCCACCCCTTGCGATATTCGGTTCGGACGTATGCGGCGGCGTCGGGGCGATTCGTTACTTTCATATTTTCCGCGTCCCAAACAATGCGCCCGTCCACGCGCTTGGCGATGTTGCCCAGCAGGCAGGTTTCCGTCAACGGGCCGGATATGACGAAATTCGATCCGGCGGGCTGGCCGGTTTTACAGGCATTTACCCAATCCATTTCATGGCTGCCGCCGACGCGCGGCAGCGTGGGGGCGGGGCGCTTATATTCCTTATCTAAACTTTCCGGCAGCAGGCGGGCATCATTGGCGTAGACGCCGGCGAGGATTTTGCCTTTGCTGCCTTTGAAGAGAATCCCACCTTCCGGCGGCCATTTTACATCGTCGCCCACGTCTTCTGGACGCGGCGAGCGCGTGCCTTCGTACCAGGTCAATTTCACCGGCGGCAAATTCTCCCTGGCGGGAAAGCGGTAGGTTACAATCGCCGACACGGGATGGACGTCCGGATTCATTCCGCAGGATGTGGCTTCAACGGTGGATGGGGCGCCGAGTTTGAGCGCCCAGACGACGACATCCAACGTATGCGCGCCGCGGTCTCCCATCATGCCGCAACCGTATTCCCACCAACAGCGCCATACGGCGGGATGGTAGGCTGGATGATAAGGCCGTTCCAGCGCGGGGCCGAGCCATAAATCCCATTTCAGCGCAGCAGGTTTGGGAGGAGCGTCCTCGGGCCGCGTTCCCCATTTCGAACTCCAAGACGCATGTCCCCACGGGTAATAGGTCAGATCGCACCAGGCGTCCACTTCGCGGATTTCGCCAATGGCGCCATCCCAAATCCATTCGCAGATGGCGCGAATGCTTTCGCCCGAATGGCCTTGGTTGCCCATCTGCGTAGCCACTCCCAATTCTTTCGCCGCCTGCGCCAGCTTGCGCGCTTCGTAAACGTCGTGCGTCAATGGCTTCTGGCAATAGACGTGTTTTCCGGCTTTCATCGCCGCCATCGAAATGACGGCGTGAGTATGATCCGGCGTGGCGATAACGACGGCGTCGATATCTTTCTGTTTGTCCAGCATCTCGCGATAATCGGTATATGGCTTCGCATTTTCGTATTTTGTATACGTTCTGGCCGCATACTCTTGATCCACATCGCAGAGGGCGACGATGTTTTCGGATTCGAGAGCGCGCAAGTTCGCTGCGCCCATGCCGCCGACGCCGATTCCAGCGATGCCCAATTTATCGCTGGGCGGCGTATTTCCTTGACCTCCTAAAACGCGACTGGGGAGGACAAGGAGCGAGCCAGCAGCGATACCGTTTCCAATAAATCGGCGGCGCGAGGGACGTTCGAGACGGCTTGATTCTTGGCGACTCGAATCGTTTTGTTTTTTTGAATTCGTTTTAGGAATGATTTCATTTTTCATGGCCGTTTCCTTTTTCTTGCATTCAATGAGTTGCCGATCCTCAAATCTTTTCCATTTGGCCAAGAACGAAATCCCGGCTGCGGGCGATGTCTTCCAGCGGTAGATGTTCGACAACGAGCGGAATTTTGCGATTCAACGAAGCTAAAAGGCGAAGATAGAGCGGATAGTCGAGAACGCCTTGTCCTGCGGCGGGAAGATCGGTTCCTGCGGCGGAGGCTTTCACGTCTTTGGCATGAGCGATGGCGATGCGGCTTCCCAAACGCTTAAACATCTCTTCAAGCATCGGCTGCATCTTCGGCAGGTCTTCCTTGCGGAAATAGTTACAAGGATCCATGACAAGCTGGAGCGAAGGCGAATCGATGTCGCGGAAAAGCCGATCCGCACGATCGATCGAGTCGATCACGTTTTGCCAATAAGGCTCGATCGTAAGTACGGCGCCGGTTTTCTCGGCGGCGCGCGCCAGCCGTTCCAGGACGCGGCGGCAGTCGGCGTACGCTTCTTCCGTACTATTCTCCGGCGAGATCAGCCATTCGGACTGCGCATTGAGCGTTCCGGTTTCCGTCGAAATCACTTGACAGCCCAAACGCTTCCAATTCGCGAAGAAGAACTCCATGCGTTGCTCACCTTGCTTGCGGACGGAGGGATTGGGCGAGACGATATTGTAATAACCGTATACGCCAGCAATTTGGATCTCCTGCTTTTCGAAAGCGGCGATGATCTTCTTGGCCGTTTCCCAATCGGGATTGGACATATCGAAGCGCGCGTCGGCAAAAGCGTAGTCCGTGACAACGTTAGAAAATCCGTCCGCCTTGATGCGCTTGACGGCTTCTTGCAGCGGCAGACTTCCATAAACATTGGACATAATCCCCAATTGAAGATTTTTCTTGGCTTTCGTTGTGGCATCGTCATTGGCGGCTAATGACAGGCGATTCAAAAAAGGCAAACTCGCTAGCGCAAGTCCCGCCGACTTGAGCCAACCGCGCCGAGGATGTCTATTATTTGACGATACTGCGTCTTTCATGGCTTTTCCTTTCTTTGTTTGCAAACATTAATTCTCAGAGCGCTTCAAATTTGCATAGATGCCTAACCGTTGAGGATTGGATCCCTCGCCCTCTTGCAAAGAACGAGAGGAAGGACTTGCGTAACATGATTTCAATTAATCGATGTTATAAACCATCCGTCATTTCCCGTCTATCCAGGATGATGGAAAGCTCATCGCGCTTGTCCGTCAAAAACACGAAAAAGGACGCAACGAATTCGCTGCGCCCTCATTTTCCGCGCTAAATTTGCAGGTATTTTTATTGAATCATCCAATCGGAAACGTCTTCCGGTAGATGTTTGGAAGTGATTTTCAATCGGACCACCCGCGTGAAGCCGTCTTCCGTGGCGAAAATGATTAAGAAGGAATCGCTGTTGGAATCCCATTTCACGTCATGCCAGTTGGCGTTGTTGGAAATCGGCGAATCGGTAGCGATTAGTTTATAAAGATCGTCCGGGCGTCCAGGAAGGATTTTCCCATCCGGTCCCAATAGCGTAAAGACCATGCCCTGAAAACTGCCTTCGCGCGCGTTGTGGGAGATAATAATGACGCCGCTGTTGAGATCGGCCGCCAGCCGCGGATGCCGAAGATTGAACGGATTGCTCGCGGAGGAATCCAAAAAGGGAATCTGCGGCTGCGATTCGGTGAATACGTAGTCCGGCGCTGGACCAATATTGAAATAGAAGATATCCCCGCCATCCGGTCCGTTATTATAATCCAACACGCCAATGAATTCGCCCGTAAAAGGATTCTCGATGGCGGAGGGGTGTCCTGCGTTAAAATTCTTGCGCAGTTGCGATACGATTTGCTGGTTGCCTTGCTGCAACTTGCCGTCGGCGCCGGGCGTAGTTTGGATAATCGTCGCCGTGATCCGATTGAGCGAGGTGGAAGGATCGATATTGGTGATGAAGAGGAAAACGTCGTTGTTTTCCAAATAATAAGCGTCGGGATCGTCTTCGTCTCTTGTAGGCTCCAGCGTATCGAGACGAGTGTTTTCCTGAGTGAGCAGGTTGCCTTCTTTATCGTAAAGCAAACCGATGACGCCTTCGCTTTCGCTCGCTGGAGTGTATTCCGAGACGTACAATAAATTGCCGTTTTTCGAACTGGCGGCCACAGCGGTATCCTGATAATCGGTTGCGGTTTCCGCATCCCAAGACCAGGCTTTGAAAACAGGCTGGCCCGCCGCTTGGCTATGCGCATTAACAATAGCCATGAGAGGAACGCGCTTCCCGCTCGTCGAATACCCGTCCGCTGCGACGGCGACAAAATACTTATTATTGACGGGATTGTACGTAACGGAAAGTTTCTGCAAATTTCCCTTTGGATTCCCGACGATGATGAAAGGATCGCCTATCCGTTGCAGGGTGATGGGATTGTAATAGAAACCCACCACAGCTTGCACAGCTTGTTCGCCGGTGATGGGATCAATATCGATAGCAACGGTATCGATAGTGACGAATAGGACTTCCGGTTCTTTGGTGTTGATCGCTATGCCGGCTTCGTTGGTGTTGGACTCTTCGAAGAGAACGATGGGATCGCCGATCTCGAACGTTGGTTCGATTTGCGCCGAGACGGCGCCGCAGAGGACGAATCCCACAACGAGTAATCCAAAAGTTTTTTTCCAAACATCTCGCTTCATCATGCAACCTCCTTTAAGGATTGTTTTTCATCCCATAGGGATGATGAAAAAACATACCAATCGAATGTTACAACGATGTTATTCTAAAATAAAAAATCGATGAACAATAGGAAAAAATACAAAAAATCCATTTTACCTCCAAACGATAGGATTATATAACTCATGTTACGGGCGATGGGAAATTAAAGGAATCTCTTTTTATCGTCGTTTGAATCACGAAAACGCGAAATGAAAAAGAAAAACACGAAAAAAAGAGAATCCATTCGTTCACCCGCCGTTGAAACGGCTATTGTCGCTTGCCCCTTTAAAGGGGCATTTAAAACATCCCAGCCTTTCAAGGCTGGGATGAGAAACTTCGTGGAATTCAAGCCTTTTTGCGATTCAAAAGAGCAATAATCCTTAAAACCCAACGTCTTTTCGAACGATTTTTCGATGGTATGAAAGTACTGGCTGCGTAACATGAGTTATTTAAAAATCGACTCAATCCCAATAATCCTGCTGAATTTCGAAATACCCCCAGTTTCCGGATTGGGGTTGCTCCCGCAGTTTCTTCGAACGCCAGACATCGCCATCGGAATTAAGTCCGTTAGAGGCTCGATAGGGAATGGCCTTGAGATTAGTAAACCAATCGCCGTAATCCCCGTCGGGACCCGCGGCGAACATTATGTAGTGAGTGCCTTGAAGACTGTTGGAACAGCCGCGATCGCAGTAACCGTAAAACATTCGCTTGGCGAAAGGGTCTTGGGGAATGCTGGAGATATAGGAAATCGGCGTCGTTAACAAAGCCCAGATTTGCCCGTTAAAGTGCACGGCGGCAAGGCCAATGACCTTTACTCCCGCTTCTGTTGGAGTTTTACCCCAGAAATTTGCCCCTCCGGGTAAAGTACATTTATCTTTAGGTTCCATAGCCGAGTCATCGCCATCGATCAGCCACAAACCGGAATCCATTTGCCGAATGGCGACCTGATTGTCCAACATGCGCAAATCGGATTTCGTACGGGCGATCTTGGCGCGGATTTGCGCGTTTAAGAAATTGGGGACGGCGATCGCCGCTAAGATTCCGATAATGGCGACTACGATGAGCAACTCGATTAGGGTAAAACCCCTACCGCTGCGATATCCATTCATGCCGCGCGCCATTCTCCTTTTCTATTCAGGGGATTCAATAATCTCCGCCGTTTGCCCATTCTCTCACGACAGTCGGCATTACGCAACGGCTTATTCCATTCAACAATTCTTCGCATCGTTAAGGAGCCGCTTCAAGCCTACCAATATTCGTTCAATCTTGCCGAGCCAATATCGCATCCACTCTTTGATTGACGCGGACGATATACTGATCGACGAAATCCGGCATGGGAAGCAGCGGCGCTTCCAGGCTGGCGATGGTTTGCGGCGAAAGCCTCGAACGGCGCACGAATTCTTGTCCGGCTTGCCGCAAGAGCGTTTTGTAATTCTCCACAAAAGGCTTCAATTCGGGAATCGGCGCTGTGAGCAAACCGCCGCCGCCCCGGTAGATTTCGGCGGAGAGTTCGCATTGCAAGTTCCTGGCCATTCGCGCGAACAAGAGCCTCAGAACTTGGAAATGGCTCTGTTCGGGGAAGCCGCAATTCGAGATGACGGCGATTTTCGAGGGATTTTCATGTTTTTTTATATGACGGCATTCGCCATGCTCGTCTTTTTCCATGTGCGGATCGCCGGTCGCAATCAGCCTATCGATAAACATCTTCATGATTCCCGTAACGTTATCGACATAGACGGGCGTGGCGAAAACGACAATATCGGAGGCGTAATAATGCTCATTCAGCAACTCTTCCATATCGTCGTCATGGGCGCATTCGCCAGGCGTCTCCATCCAACAAGCATAGCAGCCGTTGCATGGCTTGATCTCTTTGCGAACCAGGAAAATGTTTTCCGCTTCCGCCCCGGCTTCCTTGCAACCTTCTAAAAACTCGGAAACCATAACATGAGTATTGCCTTTTTCCGCCCGTGGACTGCCGTTGAACGCCGTGATTCGCATAGTTGTTGAAACGCCTTTCCGATGTTTTTCAATTCGTCAATATTCATGCGGAAGGAAATCCGCAATCTATGTAAGCAAATCTTATGCGGATGAACAGCATAAGACGATTCCCGCACATAATAATTTAACGGGCATAACCGCGCGCGCAATCGGCGCGGCAGATTTGTTCCGTTTCTTCCGGATCGCGGCCGATTTCCTTTATCAATAAGCGATGCATCTCATCCATCTGTTTTTGCCTGCCGGGTTGGGCGGCGAGGTTGTGGAATTCCTTGGGATCCGCTTGGAGATCGTACAATTCGCGTTCGGGACCTCGGTTCTCGTCCATGCGGCAGTGATAGACGTATTTGCAATTCCCCTGGCGCAGCATAGTAAAGCCGGAAGCGATGTTGTGGGCGTAGTATTCGCTGACGGCGCAATCCTTCCATTTCGTCTGAGGATTGTCCATCCACGGCGCCAATGAATTTCCATTCCAATCTTCCGGAACTTCCGCGCCGCCGATATCGGCGATGGTCTGCACGGCGTCCACGAGCGAACAGACGCCTGCGCGCCGTTGGCCTCCCCGCCAGCGCTCCGGCCAACGGACAACGAGAGGAACGCGGGCGGCGGCTTGGTACATGCAGTTTTTCCACCAGAGGCCGTGATCGCCTTTGTTTTCGCCATGATCGGCGGTATAGACGACGAGAGTGTTTTGCGCCAACCCCGAATGCTCCAAGGCGGTAAGCAGCTGTCCCAATTGATCGTCGAACCAATTGACGAAGCCCCAATAGAGTTCTCTTCCCATCTTCACCTGCTGCGGCGTCGCGTCGACTACGCCGAATCCCATGCGCAGATGTTTGTAATTCAGAGGCAGATTGTCGAGATGGCCTGCGGGGATGTCGGGCATAGCGATTTTTTCCGCGTAACGGCTAGCGTATTTCTCGGGGACGATAAGGGGAAAATGAGGCGAGAGATATCCGGCAAGCAGAAAAAAAGGCTTGTCGTCTTTCCGGCGCCGAGAGAGAAATTCCACGCAGTTTTGAGTGACTAACAAATCATGATTTATAACGTTGGACGAATCGCCGACGCGGAAGTCGGAAGAGCGATTTTTCCAACTTTCATGATTGACGCTCTCATCATCAGATTGGCGGCGTCCGCCGCGGCCGGTCTTTTGGCTTTGGTTAGTTGAGGCGGGATACAATTCTGTAAAGCCATAGCGGCGGGTGGGATCGTAGTGCATTTTTCCCGCGAGGAAAGATTCGCAGCCCGCCGCGTTCATGATTCGGGGCAAGGAAGGATAATCGTCCGCAGGCAGCCAACAGTCGTTATTCCAAGCGCCGACGCGGCTGCTATATTTTCCCGATGTGAAACTAAGACGGGAAGGAACGCAAAGAGGAGAATTGGTATAACAACTATCGAAAACCACGCCGCTCTGGGCCAGCCGGTCGAGGTTGGGCGTTTGCGCGATGGGATCGCCGTAGCAGCCGGAAACGGCGGGATCGTGTTCGTCCGACATAATAACAAGCACGTTCGGCCTACTTTTGGCGCTGGCGGTAACGATATGGGGAAATGCCATAGCCGCCGCCCCCGCCGCCAACGATCCAACGAATTCTCTACGCTTTATCGTTCGCGCTTCCATTGTCATGGCTTTGTCTCCTCTTATGCCGATTAACAAATTGGTATGCAAGAATTCTATAACAGGATGAGGCGCGCCGTTAAATCCATCAATAATTACATTTAAAAATCGCTAGTCTAAATCCGCAAATAAAGGCGCATCTTCATCGCAAGCAAGGCGGTACACATCCCGCTCCAAGCGTTCAGTGGCGAATTTATAATATTCCTCGACGATTTCGAAGCCGATATATCTTCTCTTATATAATTTGCTTACTACGGCGACCTGGCCGGAACCCAGGAATGGATCCAATACGGCATCCCCTTCTTCGCTTGTATAAGCGAGTATTTTTTCGATCAATTCCGCAGGCAATTTAGTGGGCGTTTTTTTGTCGCCATGCCAGTATTCGCGCTTGATGAGCCATACGTCTTCCAAATCGAGATAGCGAAGGCTGCCGCCGTTTTCCGAGCGCTCTTGCGCTTGATAGCGGGCGCTGTTGAAGAACTTTCTTTTTGCATCGTCTTTGCATAAAAAAAGACAATGATAGTGCGATGTGACGAAGCGGCGTTTGCATACCACGCCAAACTGATATTTCCAGATAATGTGATTGACAGTAATAAAACCCGACTCGTCCGCCGCGATGAGGATGTCTTTCAGGTTGTTCCATCCGGAAAAGACGAATGCGCTTCCCGTTTCCGCCAAGACGCGATGCGCCTTTTTCATCCAGGAGCGCGTAAAATCGAGATAGTCGCCAGCGGCGACTTCATTATAGCCAGTCAAAACTCTGGACTGCGTGCGATTGTAGTTCGAGCGGTGCGCCTTGAAGTCGATGGCGAAGGGTGGATCGGTAACGATAAGATCAATGCTGTTTTCGTCAAGCTTATCCATGCCTTCCAAGCAATCCATATAGTATATGCGATTGATTTCGAGTTTTATGTTAAGTTGTTCATCCGTTTTCATCCGGCAATCCTTCAAACATCGATTGGAATATTTTATTTCATCATGAATCGGCAATAAATTACGATGGCGTTTTCTTTTCTTTTTCGCGAAGAGATCGAATAAACTTGGACAGCAAGTTGTTCACTTCTTGCGTTTGATCCCATATCTCGACGGCCTCATCGCGCTCCGTAAAATTGAGACGGCCCGCTATGGCCAGGAGCGTTTCCAGTTCCGCCAAGGCTCCTTGGGCGAGAGAAAGGCGCTGGAGAAATTCGCCGCGCTGCGCGCTGGCCCAACCTTTGGCGATTTGGGAAGGAATGGATACGACCGTCCGTTTGATCTGCAGCGCGAGATTGTATTTCTCTTCCGGCGGCAGGAGATGGGCGAGCCGGTAAGCCGCTATGGCCAGGTCCATGGATTTTTTCCAGATTTCCAAATCGCGGTAGGTTTTCGCTTCCATCGACATGTTCCTTTCCGCTCCTCAATCGAGACTCGGCGCGCAGAATTCCGAAGAAATTTTAAAATCGGCGAAGCGCGCCCAGCGGTTGGCGTTGGGCTGGCCGCTTTGCGTAAAGACGCCGATGCGCGGCGAGGGCTGCATCGTGAAATCGGCGCCGCCGACTTGAGTCACGGCGCCGTCGCTTCCCCAACAAACCGCCGATGCGCCCTTAACGGCGAAATTGAATCCAACCCAGGTTGGATTGGGCGGACTGGGGATTTTGTTGACGACGCGGGGATTGGCTGCCGCTTCGGCGACGAGAACAATCCAGGTTTGGCCGTCGACGAATTCCTTCATTAGTTTGATATAGTTGTCGTCGTCATGATAGAGGATCAACCCCGCCTGTTCGTACTGCGCTTCATGATTGGCTTCCACGCAAACGGAGACCGATTTCGCTTGCGGCGGCAGCGGGCGCACAAGGATGTTTTTGGCGTCTTTGCCTTCGCCCATGAGACCGCCCGGTTCCAGGAGAATGAGAAGACCCTGGTCGATCTTATGCGCAGCCGGATTTTCCCGCACCCAGGTCCAGGGCGCGGCGGGCGATGCGAGAAAAGCGTCCTCAACAATCGCCTTTGGATCTTTTGGGCTCATATCGGCTTGATCCTCGTTGGACGAGCAGCCGGCGAGAATGCAAAAAACGAACGCTAGGCTCAACAAGAAAACGATGGCGGGCAGTTTTGGTTTTCTGAGGGATTCTATCGTCATGATGTTTCTCCATTTTTTCTTTTCAAAATAGTCCTACAAGCCTTGTAAATATAATATCCATTCAATTCGATTTCCAGAACGAATAACGAATAACATGCGCGGGACAAGCATTGGCGCAGTTTCCGCATAGAATGCATTCGGAATTCCTCATGAATCCTTGTTTGACCATAGCCGATACATCAAGGCTCATGGGACAGCGATCGTCGCAGAGCTGGCAATCCACGCATCGATCCCTTTCGGCTTGAAGGCGAAGCGAAGGCCATTTCATCCAATCACTAATTATCCTGCCCGCTATCATCAAAGGCGCCAGCCAGCATATATAATGGCAAAACGCCCATTTGCCGAAGAGCCAGGCCGTAGGGACGACGATCATAACCACGCCGAATAACATCATGAAATTTTGCATCGGCGTGGAAATGTCCATTCCCCACAGAAGATCGATTCGATGGAATCCTTGCGCGCGAATTAATACGTAAATCATCACGCCGATCCATAGAGAAGAAATCGCATATTTGATCTTATACCATCGAACTCCACGAGATTTTTTGGTTATCGCTAAACTGCACAATTCCTGCAATCCAGCGCCTGGGCATATCCATCCGCAAAAAGCTCGTCCCAATAGAACGGAGGAAAGAAACAACAAGACAAAGGTAATAAAACATCCCGCCATTACGCCTTGCGAACATGCCAGGACAACAAGAACCGGCGAAAAGAAAAGATGGAAAATTTTAAAAACATGAAAGAGAATAAAAGTAATAAAAAGCAGCGATTTTCTCACGCTTTGCCGATGCGTATAAAAAGATAGAGAGACATTGGCAAGATTCATTGTTCTTTCTTCGGGCGAGTATGTCTCATCTCATCGATTTATACATTTTGACCGATTGAATGCTGCGCGCTTTTCTCTTCCAAGACGCCTCGGCGTTTCAGAGACATTGGCGGAGCTTGCTTTGCTCGACCTACGCTACGATTTTCTTAGCCATAGGCTTCCACCTGTGTTTTTAAGGCATAACGGCATGTGGCGTTCGAACCACTCCGGGCATTTCTTTTCCATGTGCGTATTGAACAGAACGATATCGAAGCGGGAGTTATAGGAAAGAAACGCCCGCAGCGCATAGGCTTCATTATAGGATCGTCCCCAACGAAACCACTCCACCGGATATTGGAAATTGTAAAAAATATCATGGAAATGGCAGTAGACGCCGGGAGGAAGCATCGGCAGGATGCGGAAAAGAATATGATGGAGATCGCTGCCCGCCTTCATAATATGCGAACTATCCACGAACAGGATGTCGCCCGCCTCCAGAGCGCCGAAGACGCCGAGATCGACGTCTTGAACCGGCCGGGCGACGATCTTGACTTCCGAATGGCGCCGGTCGGATTCTTTCAGCAACGACTCCAGCCTTTCGGGATACGGTTCGATGAACGTCAAATGGGTTTTCCCTTCCAGGCAGAGATCGTTTACGTCCAGCATCAGGGCGGAAGAAAAACCGGAGCCGATTTCGACGATTCGCTTGGGGCGAAGCCAGCGCAACATGCAATACAAAAAAACGCCGTCCGAGTAAGAATAGAAACTATTGGCGAAATAATAGCGCCGTCCTTCCGCAGGGAACTCGGGAAGCGGCATGGAGGCGTAATACTCGCGGAAGGATTCCAGCAACGCCATCTGTCCTTCCTCGTTAAGATTTAGGGCTTCATCAGGCGGTTCGAGACCGGAAGGAAAAACCGCTTCCCGTCTGATCCGCAACTCCTCGCGGGAGGGGATGGGCGAATAGTAATGGCCTAATGGAACGTCTTGGGGATTTTTCCAAAAAGCGGCGAGATGGCGTAGAAATCTCTTGCCCCTGGATGCGAGAAGCCAGGCCCGGCGGACGCCGGGCGTTTTCAAGACGATGTTTCTGATGCTCCCCATATAGATTGATTCTCCTTTTTCGGCGAGAGGCTCGCCGTATTCTATTCCTGAGAGACGGAATAATTCAGCCAGCCGCTGTCGAGGCTGTCGCGCGAGCCATCGAAGGCGAATTTGACGACGCGGAATTGATAAGTCTTTCCATGCTGCGGACCGTTGGCGTAAGCGGCGGCGGCGGAGAAATCCTGATTCTGCGTCCACCAGAAATAGGTGATGCTTCCGCTATTGGTTTGGCCGATGAAAGCAAATTGCTCCTGGCCAGCTTCGCGCGTCATGATGCGATAGTCCTGAACGGAAGCGGCATCGGCGCCGAAATTCCAGGCGATTTGAATGGCGCGCCAATCGGAAGGATCGGCGTCAACCCCGGTTTTACCCGTTGGCGCAAGATTGTTTCCGCCCAAGATATCGTCGTAAACGGCGATCTCTTTCAGACCAAGATTCGGCATGGCCGGACGCGAGAGAACAACCGGCGATCCGCCGTCCAGGTTGAGTCCCACGTATCCCGCCTGGTCGAGGAAATCGTCCGGCGTCAGTTTGTCGTCCAGCCGGATGACGCGGAAAGCGTATGCGGCGTTAAAATCCGGCCCGTTTTTGAAAGGATCCGCGAGTCCCGCCGTTCCTTTCGTCCAGACGAATCGGTCTACGCTTCCACCGCTGACTCTGGCCAGAAATTTCGGGCCGCCAAAACCTTTGCGTACATAGATGTCCCAGCTGGTGGCGGATTCGCTCCCCGCCTTCCAGGCGACCGTCAACGACGCCTCGCCGGATGGATCGTAATCCGTGCTTCCCGTCAGATCGATGGCGTCGTCGGGACCGTCAAAGACTTGAACGCTCTTGGCGGAAGCAGATGTCGGCGATGAAACCGGCGTCGAAACTAAAGGCGTCCGCGTCGGAGTAAGAGTAGGCGATGGCGTTGGCGCCGCCGTATAGGTTTTCGTTGGCGTCGGCGAGGGAACGGGAGTAGAAGTAAATGTTATCGTCGGCGTATAGGACGGCGTTGGCGTGAAAGAGGGAGTTGGCGTCGCCGTATTGGCGATATTGCCAATGGGGAAATTTAAAACCAGCGAATTGTTCGAAGGATTTTCATCGCCGTCCAAGGTGAATTTCCATTCCAAGGTATGGAAGCCCGTCACGTTCGAATTCCAGGCGCTTGTGCGCCAGGACTGGCTCCAACCTGGATCCAAACCAGCGATTCCCGTCCGGCTGGAGTACAATTTCCCATCTACATAAACTTCATAGCCAAAGGAAGAGAAGGCGATTCCGCCTACGTTCTTCACTTTGGAACGGAAGCGGATGGATTGGCCGGGAGCAGGATTATCGATCGCCATATCGTCGTCGTAGGAACCTCCTCCGTCATCGATAACTAAGAACAATTCCACAGCCTGCAAATCATAGTCGTAATAGATGGGAACCGGCGTAGGAGATTGCAGGGGAACGGTTGGATTCGGCGAGAATGTTGGAGTGAACGTAGGAGCATTGAATGGAAGTCCATCGGCATAATCGACGGTCAAGATATAATCTTTTTTGGTCTTATATTGCGAGTCGGGTGGATTTCTTACAACAATCTTATAGATGCCCGCTTGCGCCGGAGTGAAGGAAAGGCTGGGAAATTCGGCCTCCTGGCTCTGCGCGACGAATTGATCGGAAAGATAGACGGCAATCATGCAATTTCCATTATAGGAAATTCCCCCATCGTTAAATCGATACCCTTCGAAATTCATAGAGCCAATAGAGATTGCGGCGTCGATTCGCCTTCCCGCATCGGCGGACGCGACCTGGAAAGCATACCAATCCTGCGTATCCAAATATGATTCCACGCCGTCCTGATTCTCTGGATCGGAGTCGGAAAGAGCGCCTAAAACCGGTTGTCCGATCTGGATGGATGCGGCGGGATCGTTGAGGCCGTTAGGTTCGATCTCGCATATGGCGCCATTTTCCAAAGGCGACCAGGCCTTATGTTCCGACAGCGCATCATCCAAGAGAACCTGGGCGCTGGAAGGATTGAATATGCCGTAGTAATGGGCGATGAAAGCTTTGATCGGCGGCGGAATATCGGGAAAAAGCGAAGTGGAAGGAATAAAATCATACGTCATATACGAATTGATAAAACCCCGGCTCCAACGGGTTTGGGCGAAATCTTCGCCGCCGATCATTGTGGAAGGAACGGCGGGCGGCGGATTGCCCACTTGAGGCCATGCCAACCAATCGACGAGAAAATCGCTCGCCGCTCCATGCCGAGAATCGTATAAAGATTCAAAGGGATGATGCAGCCCCAATAAATGCCCCACTTCGTGAAGCATGGTGCGATCTACGGGATATTTGTAATCGCCGTTGGCGTCGCGGAAATCTTCGACGGAATAGACGTAAACATATGGACTTCCGGCAGGATTTTTATATAGGGCTTTGGGAGCGCCGTTATCAAGCAAATAGCGGAGAGCCATAAAATCAGGATAAGTGCTGCGGAATTGGCAAATGGGATTATCGCCATACCATGCTCCGAATAGCGTAGCGACGCCCGTTCCGCTGCCGAGATTGCTGCTGACCGTCGCTTGGATCAAGATATGATAATCGGCGCCGGTTGTCTCTACGAATTCAAGCCCGACGCGCTTCAAGGCGTTATTGTACAAAGCGACGCAATGGCGGAATTCGTCCTCGAATTGGCTCTGCTGCGATGCGGAATAATATCCATCTTGAGCGAAGCGCGAGAAATCGAGTTTATAGCGGCATTCCATCAATCCATCCCCGTCGGAATCCGTCCGATTCTTGTCAACGTAGTAATAGCGATCCGGCCAATCCGCGACGTCGGCGGGCTGAGCGCTTTTATCCCTTATCCAGAAATCTTCCGGGACGATATGCGGATTGACGATCGGCTTTTGGCCTAGGCGGATTCTCTTTTCCTGTTCGCGGAGATAATCGCATGTGGCGCAACGGAAATCCGGGGGAAGAATCAGGGTTTTCACTGTCGCGGAAGCGGCGCCGGAGGAAAGTAAAACGACGAAAAAAACGATGCCCGACAGATATAAAGCCATGATTTTTTCCTTTGCTTAGAATCGGGAGAAAATAAAATCTCATGTTATGCAGCTAGTACCCTCGCGCCATCGGAAAAATCGTTCAAGAGAGGCGTTGAGGTCTTCACGTTTACGTCTCTTTCGAATCGCGAAAACGCGAAAAGAATTGAATTCAGCGAAATTTCTTCTCCCAGCCTTGAAAGGCTGGGCTATTGCCAGATGCCCCTTTAAAGGGGCAAACGACAATAGCCTGCCGTTTCAACGGCGGGTGTAGGTATGGATTTCTTTTTTCGCGTTTTTCTTTTCCCTTTCGCTTCTTCGTAATTCAAAAGTAATTTTGGATCGTCATATTAACTTTTCATCGCGCGCAACTTGAGTTACTCATTTCCCGCTATTTTATATAAGGTTCCTGCGAGAGACAAATAGATTTCGCTATTCTTATTTTAGGGAGGGTTTTGGCTTCCCGCCAAGCGCGGCTGTCATCGATTCATATAGGAATGAATTTCGAAGCGCTCTATCCTTTGCGATTGGGATAGACCATGCGTTTGGATTCGCTTTTTTTCTTATCTTTTCGGGGAGGCGCTGGCGCAGACGGAAGTTCATTAGAGGCGAGAGTTTCGTATTGGACGCCGAGCTCGTTTTGAGCCGTTTTGAGACGCAGATGTTCCAGACGCAGAAATTTGAGATGGCGGCAGGAGGTTTCGAGCGATTGGATTTCCTTCTCCAATAAAGATCGCAGTTCTTCGGTCGTTTGGGGCATGGCGCCGAGAACGAAAGGATCCAGGACCTTAATATCCACCGACTCTAAAAGATACCGGATTTTTTGAATCGCTTCAGCGTCTTGCAAGAGAATGGCGATTTCCGAAAGGCGATGGCTTTGGTGGACGATCTGTTCCGCGAGTAATTCCTGTTGGCAGGTCAATAGGACATCCCAACAGCTCATGAGCCGAATGCGGCATTCCAGTGAGGAATTGATATCGGGACGAAGCTTATTCAAGGCTTCTCGTATCGACTTCGAGCAATTCGACCATTCATCGGTTAGTACGGAAAGACATTTTTCCAAAAATTGATCGGGATGAATATTTTCCTTTCCCATCCAAGTGCGTAGCAGAATCTCCAATTTTTGCGCCCGTTGAATTTTATTCGATACGGTATTGAGATGAAAACGCAATTGACTGGCTTGCATCATCGACACTTTAACGCGTCGGCGGATATCCTCTCCCATTTCTTCATCGAAATCATCGATTTTTTCCGTTTTTTGCAGCTCCTCCAGACAGAGGTCTCCCGAATATTGAATCGCACGATAAATCATATGGGCATCGCCGCTCAAGAACAATCCACTAATATTTTCCGGAAAAGCGTTTTCCCAATCCATGGATCATCGTCCTCATTCGTACAGGAATCCTATCCAACTTTCCATCATACATCTTGATCGACGGTGTTGATGGAACGCATTTTAGTTTATTATATATACGTTCGTTGGATAACGATCGAAACTTTATAGAGTCAATAAAAATTCCGTCTTTTGTTCCGTCAAGATGGATTTTTTTCTTTATTTTTAAACCAAATATTCGAATTTCCCGGCAAACAAGACATAAGGCTTTTGTTTTATTATACTTAAAAAAATAAATTAAAAAATGCCAATTCATTCGGCGTCTCTATAAATAAAAGGATCGATGGTTTATATTTATTTGCTAATACAATTGGCTTCAATAAGGCGGATAATTAAGGAAAGGAGGCGTAAGTTCCCGATTCAAAGCGGGAACAAAGATAATTCCGAAACGAATAGACGTCGTTTCGGCGGCATGATTCCGGCGATGGAGAGGTTTAGCGCCATAGAAAATGATCGAATAACTATTAGGAGGAGGTTTATGGAGATGAAGAAAGCGTTTTGGAGTATAACGTTAGTTTCGTTATTATTGGCGGGTGGCTATGGCCAGGTTTTCGGAGCAGAAATTTATACGCATTGGAATTTAGGCCCCGATTGGGTAACGGGCGACGGCGTTTACGCGATCGTCGACGAATCCGCGACCAACAAGGTGATGATCTCCGCCGCGTTGGATAATACGGATCCCAAGCACGCCTGGATCAACAAGGACTTCGGGACGGACTATACCGTTCGTTGCGACGTGAGCATGGAATCCTGGCAAGAGGGACATGACTTAAGCCGCGCGGGCATCGCGGCCATGATCCAGCCGGACGGCGTCGGCGGCGGATCGGCCACGGAAGATCGCGGCGTCTGCCTCTTGATTCACCAAGACGCCAATAGGGTTCAGTTCCTCAACGACATGGAAGCCTGGCAAGATCCCCCCACGGTATTCGCCTGGAAACTGAAAACCTGGTATACCTTCGAGATGACGGTGTCAGGAACCAAAGTTTCCGGCAAAATCACGGAGAAGGCCAAGCCAACCAATACCATCGATATTCCGGCGTGGGAGAATTACAACGGCGCCGCCAAACGCGTCGGCGGCTTCGTGGGAATCACCGCCAGTACGCTGGGCGGCCTAATCGCCATGTACGATAACTTCCAGGTTCTCGTCAACGGCGAAGTGAAATTCTCCGACGATTTCCAAACGCCGGGCGATCCCATGCCGGCCGCAAGCGGATTGAGCGATAGCTGGGTCATCGGCGAAGCGGGCATGTATCTCGTCAAGAACGGCGTTTTATATGGCGTCGCCACCAGCAACGTCGATCCTAAGCATGCCTGGTTCAACCAGGAACTGGAAAAAGGCGGACGCATCATGGGTTATTGCAAGATGCTCTCCTGGGAAGCTCACGATCATAGCCGTTCGGGCTTAGGCATTCACATTCAGCCTCATGGAGCGGGCACAGGCCGTCAACCGAGCGAAACCACGCCCGGCGAAGATCGCGGCCTTAATCTTCTGTTCCATGACAACGTGAATCGCGTCCAGTTCTTGAACGACATGAGAGCCTGGGGACCGGCCATAACCTTCGCTTGGAAAGTAGATACTTGGTATCTCTTCGACTTGCAATCGGACGGCAATCAGGTTTCCGGTTCGATTACGAACGTAGCGAAACCCTCCGATTCCGTGATTCTCGCTCCTTGGACTTACGATAAGGATCAGCCGCGAGTCAACGGGTATGCGGGCCTTACCGCCAGCACCCGCCGCGGCCAGATTTGCGCGTGGGACAATATCGTCATCTTCGACGCTTCCGGCGCCAAGGTCTTTTCCGACGATTTCCAAGGCGGCACGGGTATTGGTGAGTGGTCGCTGTATTAATCGTTTTTCTTGCCAATTATGAACGGGCGGCGGGCTTTTCGACCCGCCGCCTTTTTTCATGCCTTTTTTTCGATTGCGGCCGTCCTCTTTTTCTTATCGACTATAATTGTCTATATGGGCGGTTAAACCAACCTGCATTGAGATTGTTGGTTTTAAATTCCTCTCCCAAGATGGGGAGAGGTTAGGTGAGGGTTGATATTATTAGATTTATCATTCCCTCACCCTAACCCTCTCCCAGAGGGCGAGGGAATTTTAAGACACATTCTTAATAAGACTTGGTATTAGATAAAATGACAAAGGCGTATTTTTGAAATTATGACAAGATCGAAGCGGAAAAAAGATAACAAATCCGGAGATAGAACGAATTTATCCTCTTCTGCGCGAGAGTCGTTTGAAGAGCGGGAAACGCCCGCTTTGTACCGGCGTTGGGGCGACAACCTGGATCCGGAATCCATCGAACAAATGGAGCGCGCCTGCCGTCTGCCCATTTCTCTCGCCGGGGCATTAATGCCCGATGCGCATGTTGGCTATGGATTGCCCATCGGCGGAGTTTTGGCTGCGCGCAACGCCGTCATACCTTACGCCGTGGGAGTGGATATCGCATGCCGCATGAAGATGACGGTTCTCGATCTTCCGCCGCAAGCGTTGGAGAAAGAGCAACGGCGTCTCATCGAGGTATTGGAGAGAGAAACCCGTTTCGGCATCGGCGCCGAATTCAAGTCGAAACGTCAGCATAACGTTATGGATCGCGATTGGAATATTTCCAAAACCGTCCGCGAGATAAAAGATAAGGCCTGGGCGCAGCTGGGAACCAGCGGCAGCGGCAACCATTTCGTGGAATACGGCTTGCTTGAAATCGAAAAGGAGGGGCTGGCGCTGCCGCCGGGCGCTTATCTCGCATTGCTAAGCCACAGCGGCAGCCGGGGCGCAGGGAACCAAATCGCCAGCCATTACAGCCGCCTGGCCAGAGACTTGCATCCCGAATTGCCCAAAGAACTGGTTCATCTCGCCTGGCTCGATCTTGACGGCGAAGCGGGGATGGAATACTGGCGGGCGATGGAACTGATGGGCGAATACGCCGCCGCCAACCACGCCTTGATCCATCGCCATATCGCAGCGAGTCTGGGCGTTCCGGTTCTGCTCGATATCGAAAACCACCACAATTTCGCCTGGAAAGAGATGTGGAATGGAGAGCAAGTCATCGTTCATCGCAAAGGCGCTACGCCCGCACATCAGG
>JBFMBP010000150.1:40000-164635 GCA_040755155.1 Candidatus Omnitrophota bacterium
GTGTAGCCCAGGACATAAGGGCCATGATGACTTGACGTCGTCCCCACCTTCCTCCAGCTTGAAACCGGCAGTTTCCCTAGAGTCCCCGGCCGGACCGATGGCAACTAGGGATAGGGGTTGCGCTCGTTGCGGGACTTAACCCAACATCTCACGACACGAGCTGACGACAGCCATGCAACACCTGTCTATCTAAGATCCTATGTTTCCATAGGACCACGATTCCTTACGGTGATGTCAAGCCCTGGTAAGGTTCTTCGCGTTGCGTCGAATTAAACCGCATGCTCCACCGCTTGTGCGGGCCCCCGTCAATTCCTTTGAGTTTCAACCTTGCGGTCGTACTCCCCAGGCGGGATACTTAATGCGTTAGCTGCGGCACAGAAGGGGTAGAAAACCTCCCACACCTAGTATCCAACGTTTACAGCGTGGACTACCGGGGTATCTAATCCCGTTCGCTCCCCACGCTTTCGCGTCTCAGCGTCAGTTGCGGGCCAGAAAGCCGCCTTCGCCACCGGTGTTCCTCCAGATATCTACGCATTTCACCGCTACACCTGGAATTCCACTTTCCTCTCCCGCACTCAAGCAAAGCAGTATCGAACGCATTCCCCCGGGTGAGCCGTGGGTCTTTAACATCCGACTTACTCTGCCGCCTACACGCGCTTTACGCCCAATAAATCCGAACAACGCTTGCCCTCTCCGTATTACCGCGGCTGCTGGCACGGAGTTAGCCAGGGCTTCTTCTCCAGGTACTGTCAAATAGAAGGGGTGTTAGCTCTCCTACCGTTCATCCCTGTCGAAAGCAGTTTACAATCCGAAGACCTTCGTCCTGCACGCGGCGTCGCTCGGTCAGGCTTTCGCCCATTGCCGAAGCTTCTAGACTGCTGCCCCCCGTAGGAGTCTGGGCCGTATCTCAATCCCAGTGTGGCCAGCCATCCTCTCAGACCGGCTACTGATCAAAGCCTTGGTAGGCCGTTACCCTGCCAACTAGCTAATCAGGCGCGAACCCTTCATCCGGCGGGAGGCCCGAAGGTCCCCCCCTTTGGTTCCCATCACTTGTGTAATGGGAACATTATGCGGTATTAGCCCAGGTTTCCCTAGGTTATCCCCCACCAGAAGGTAGGTTATTCACGTGTTACTCACCCGTTTGCCGCTTTACTCGTCCCCCGAAGGGAACTTTCACGCTCGACTTGCATGCCTTATCCACGCCGCCAGCGTTCGTTCTGAGCCAGGATCAAACTCTCCGTAGAGAATTTGCAACATCCGCCGAAGCGGATGGATTTACCTGCTTTACAAAACGAATCTGAACGTCAACTAAGTGACTTTTGTTCGGATTCAATTGTGGGAGCCTCCCTTGCTTCGCTCATAAAATATGGTTTAGGCAAGGAAAGCAAACTCTCACACTTGACGTTAACCTGCTCGATTGTCAAAGAACAAGGAAGGAATGCCCTTCCACTTACTCCTGAGAAACTAAACCCGCTCGAACCAGCCTAATCCTGTATTCGTGCGGGCGAAGGATTATTTTATCTCTTTTCGAAACGCTGTCAACCCGCTAGATGATTTTTTTTTATTTTTTTCGCGTTTCGTTTTCGGCCCCGTTTGTTTTCTCTCGCAAATCATTTCCTTCGCGAAAGACGGGAGTTCTTTTCTTTTTGCCATCGGCCACGTCAGCCAACGCGGAGCAAAGTATAGCGAGGTTGATGAGTCGGGGAAGTCCCCTAATTCATTTTTAATAATTTTTTTTAAAAAAAATTCTCCCTTTAAGGGATGAGATGAACTAAGTATAATAAAATAAGTAAATTATATCGAATTATAAAAAAAGAAAAAAAATAAAAAAATCCCGCGAATTCGTACTTTCCAACCTCTTTCGAGGAGAAAAATTGGCCGGGAATTTGTAAAAAAAGGATGAATCTCGATAAGATGGCTTGAATCGAATCGAATATCCTGCCTGGAAAAATATATAAAAGGGGATTCCTTGACGCCGGCGATTCTGGAATTCGATTTTTCCAATGCGAAGTGCGCAAAAATTTCTCGGCGATGAGCGGCCCATATGCAAAAAATGCTCATAAGTGAATTATAACTAATTAATTATATTTGATTTATGTAAGTCTATATCGGCTGGCGCAAATATTGCATATTTTCTGGCAAACATAAAAAAATCCCAATATTCGAGGGGTTGTTATATATTAATATCTATAAGATCGTCTCCATTTTACCCTTAATCGCCATAGAAAAGCGGATGCCTTTGAATGGACGGATTTTTCAAGACGAATGAAAATTGTTTTCACGAATGAGCGCGAAAACGGCGATGATATTTAACGCAAGGGAAGAACGGACGTTAGGAAAGGAGGATAACAAGGCGGCGCCCGGATTCGAACCGGGGGATAAAGGATTTGCAGTCCTCTGCCTTACCACTTGGCTACGCCGCCGAATTGCAGGCTCTATTAAAGGAAGAGGGGATCGCAACGAACGGCGATCCCAACGAATATTATTCAATTCCTTCCCGGTTCTGTCAACCGCCGCCGGTTAACACGGAATAGAGCGCCAACGAATATAGGCAGGATTTTTTCTTCCTTAACAGGGCGAATTGCTAGCGTTTGCATCCTCTCTCCTTCACGGGAAGAAGAAGGAAATGTAAACTTTCCCTTCTAAAGCTGTTTATTGATTTTCTCATCGACTCGTTCCATAGGATTTTCGATTATGGCTTGCGCCTGCATTCCTTTTCTGGAATACGGGCGCCGAGATAAATATAACCGCATTAGATTGGGGGAATAACGATTACATGGCACTTCGCATCGGATTACTAGGCTTTGGCACAGTCGGCGCAGGCGCCGTCAAGACGCTGAGAGAAAACGCCGATGCGATCGCGCGGCGGGCGGGAACGGAAATCGTTCTAGCGGCTGTCGCCGATGTGGATTGGAGCCGCGACCGGGGGATTGATCTTTCCGGCGTTGCCAAAGAGACGGACGGCTGGCGTTTAATCCGCGATCCTAAGATTGACGTAATTATCGAGCTGATCGGCGGCTCCGGCATCGCCAAGGATTTCGTCAAAGGCGCGTTGGAGAATGGCAAAGACGTCATCACCGCCAATAAAGCCTTGCTGGCGAGCCATGGCGCAACGTTGTTCAAACTCGCGGCGGATCAAGGAAGGAAGATTTATTTCGAAGGCGCCGTCGGGGGCGGCATTCCCTTGATTCAATCCTTTTACGGCGGATTGGCGTCGGCGAAAATCTCGGAAATCCATTCCATCATTAACGGAACCAGCAATTATATTCTCACCGCCATGGAAGAAGCGGGCGCTCCTTTCGAAAAAGTGCTCAAAGAAGCTCAGCAGTTAGGATACGCCGAACTCGATCCCACTTACGACGTAGAAGGAATCGACGCCGCGCACAAACTGGCGATCATGGCTTCCATCTGCTTCGATACGCAAGTCAACTTGCAAGCCGTATATACGGAAGGCATCCAGGATATCACCGTGGATGACATTCGTTTCGGCCAGCGGCTGGGGTATCGCTTGAAACTGCTGGCTATCGCCAAAGACTTGGGTGAGGAAATCGAAGTGCGGGTGCATCCGACATTCATCCCCAAAAGCCAGCTTCTCGCGTCGGTCAACGGCGTTTTCAACGCCGTCAACACCTACGCCAAAGGATTGGGATCGACAATGTTGTATGGGCGAGGAGCGGGCGATCTGCCCACCGGCCACGCCGTCATCAGCGACGCGATTCAATGCGCGCAGGATAGTATGGCGCGCCGCAGCGTCGATTACCGCAACTTCTACACGCCGAAAAAGCGCATGAGGCCGATGGGCGATATCATCGCGGAATATTATCTACGCTTCCTGGTGAAAGATCAGCCGGGCGTATTGGCGAAGATTGCGGGGATTTTAGGCGATCGCGAAATTAGCATCCTTTCCGTGTTGCAGACGGAGTTGAGCCGCGACAATGTTTGTCCTATCGTGATCATGACGCATAAAGCGCGCGAAGGCGATTTGTGGCGCGCTCTCGAACAGATCAGAGAACTCGACGTCGTCATGGCGCAACCGAAAGTGATTCGCATCGAGCAAATGGATGGTAGAAAAAGCTGAACGCCTCATGTCAAACCTTATCATAGAGAAAAAAGAGAAAAGACGAATCTCGAATTAAGGAATGATACGGTGCGTTGAATGCTCTGCCGTCTTTTTCCCAAACGCGAAATAGAAACGAGATATTGCCGATGAAATATATTATCGCCGTACCCGACGGCGCTACGGACAGGTTAAGCGATTATCCCAACGGCGATACGCCCCTCTTCTGCGCCGAGACGCCGACGATGGACGAATTGGCGGATCGCGCCGAAGCGGGCTGGGCGAAAACCGTTCCGAATGGCTTTCCTCCCGGAAGCGATGTGGCGCTGCTATCCATCTTCGGCTACAACCCTGCTGATGTCTATACGGGACGCGCTCCGCTGGAAGCCGCCAGCCTGGGCGTCGCACTGAACGACAAGGCGGCCTTTCGTTGCAACCTGGTGACGATTGGGGACGGCGTCATGAAAGAATTCACCGCCGGCCATATCTCTACCGAAGAAGCCGGGCAGATCGTTCAAGACTTGGATCGGGAGTTCCGCAAAGAAAACGTCCGGTTTTATACGGGAGTGCAATATCGCCACATCATGACGGCGCCGCCTTCCTTCGCCGCTGTGGAATGCACTCCGCCGCATGATATTACAGACAAAGAGATTGCGCCGCATCTTCCACGCGGCGGTTCCCAAACCATTATTCGCAGCCTCATGGAAAAATCCCAAGCGATCATGGCCGATCATCCCGTCAATCTCAAGCGCATCGCGGCGGGAAAGCCCCCGGCGACGCAAATTTGGCTTTGGGGGCAAGGAACGGAGCCGATGCTGCCGCCTTATTCCATCCGCTGCGGTTTATCGGGCAGCGTTATATCGGCGGTCGATTTAATCAAGGGCATTGGGACGTTAGCGGGATTGGAAATTGTCAAAGTAGCTGGCGCAACGGGATTGCAGGACACGAATTACGAAGGCAAAGCCGACGCCGCCTTGGCCGTTCTTCGCAAGAATGATTTCGTATTGATTCACGTCGAAGGACCGGACGAGATGGGGCATAAAGGTGACGCGGCCATGAAAACGCAATGCCTCGCCGATTTCGACCGGCGGATGCTGCGGCGGCTGGTGGAGGGATTGCGCGCTTGGGGCGAACATTTCCGGCTGTTGCTTCTGCCGGATCATCCCACGCCGATCGCCTTGAAAACCCATGTCAATGAGCCTGTCCCATTCATTCTTTACGATAGCCGGGACGCCGGCGTAAAAGGAACCGGCGGATTTTCGGAAATATCCATCCAGCGGCGCGAAAGCCGGATTGTTCCAGGTTATCGCCTATTGGACGTATTGCGCGAGAATATCAGTTTATCCAGCTTGGACGCATAACGCCTTTTTGGCGCATTACTATAGCGAGGGAAAAACCATGTCAATCATTGTGCAGAAATTCGGCGGCACATCCGTGGGAACCACGCAGAAGATCATGAATGCAGCCCGCAAAGCCGTCCGGGACGCGGAAGCGGGGCATGACGTGGTCGTTACCGTGTCCGCCATGTCGGGAGAGACGGATCGTTTGCTCAATCTGGCCAACGAAATCGATCCCGCCGGATCGCCGCGCGAGCGGGACGTCATCGCTTCCACAGGCGAGCAAGTAACGATCGGATTGATGGCTCTGGCCATCGAGAAATTGGGACGTCCGGCGATTTCGTTTACGGGATTTCAGATCGACATGCGAACGGATTCCGCCTTCACGAAGGCGAAAATCCGCAGCATCGGCGACGAGAAGATCCGTCAGGCGTTGAAAGAAGGGAAAATCGTCGTCATCGCCGGTTTTCAAGGCGTAACCGACGCCGGAGAGATTACGACGCTAGGCCGGGGCGGTTCGGATACGACGGCCGTCGCTATCGCCGCAGCGTTGAACGCCGACCGTTGCGACATCTACACCGACGTGGACGGAGTCTACGCCGCCGACCCGCGCATCGTTCCGCGAGTGAAGAAGATTCCCGCCCTCTCCTACGAAGAGATGCTTGAGATGGCGTCGTCGGGAGCGAAAGTGTTGCATACGCGGTCGGTGCAATTCGCCGCGAAATACAATGTTCCATTGCAAGTTTTATCCAGTTTCGTAGATACGCCAGGCACAATGATTACTAAGGAGGAAGCCATGGAAACAGTCGTCGTCAGCGCCATTACTCATAACGTCAAGGAAGCCAAAGTTACTTTGAGCCGCATCGCGGACAAGCCGGGCACGGCGGCGGCCTTATTCAATTTTCTCGCCGGCAAGAATATCAACGTGGATATGATCGTCCAAAATACGGGCGAAAACGAAATGGCGGATATTTCCTTCACCGTCGAGCGCACCGATTTGCCTTACATCAAGAAGTTCGAAAACGAACTATGCGGCGTCATCAACGCTCAAAAGATCGCCTACGACGACAAGATCGCGAAAATTTCCGCGATCGGCGTGGGAATGCGCAGCCATGCGGGCGTGGCGTCGCGGATGTTCAACGCCTTGGCGGCGAAAGGAATCAACATCCTGATGATCAGCACCTCGGAAATTAAAGTTTCTTGCGTTATTCATGAGGACTACACGGAATTGGCCGTGCGGGCGCTTTGCGAAGAATTCGACTTGGAAAAGAAAGAGGAGATCGCCGAGCTGGAAAAATAATCCCGCCGGCTCGACGCGATTTCGGCATCCTGGAAAGGTAAAAGATGAGTCATTCTTCTTCCCGAACGATCCTTGGGATCGTTAGCTTGTTTCTATTGGTTAGCTCATTGGGTTGGACCATAACGGATGTTTCGAAATCGTCGAAATGTTTTGTGGTGATGAAATCTTCCCCCGTCCTCCTCGCTCAAAAGGCGATGAGCGGGGGATATCTTATGAAAACGGCGGAATTCAAGGCCAAGCAAGCCAGCGCTCGGGCGTATGCGGCGGTTCTCCGGGCGGAACAAGACGCTGTGGAGCAAGAGATCCTGAAAGCGGCGCCCAGCGCGAAAATACATCGACGCTTCACCAACCTGCTCAATGCCATGACGGTGGAAGCTGGGCCGGAAGAGCAGACGCAATGGGCTTCTTTGCCGGGCGTCGCTTACATCGCGCCGGTCTGTACGGTAAAACCGATGTTGACCAAAAGCGTTACATTGGTCCATTTGCCTGAAGCCTGGGAACTGCTGGGAGGCGGAGAAAAGGCGGGAGAAGGCGTCTATATCGCGATTATCGACACGGGCGTCGACGTTACGCATCCCGCCTTCGATGACGAAGGTTTCGTTATGCCGGACGGATTTCCCAAGGGCAATGCGAGTTTTACCAACAACAAAATCATCGCCGCCCATGTTTTTCCGCCTAACGGGAGGAATAAAGGCGATACGACCCTCTTCGACCGGGAAGGGCATGGAACGGACGTGTCATCGATCGCAGCGGCGAATTTCAACGTCGATTCGCCGCTGGGCCCCCTTTCCGGCGGCGCGCCGAAAGCCTATCTGGGAAACTATAAAGTTTTCACGTTGAGCAGCGGCGCGGACAGCGATCAGATCGTCGCCGCCGTCGAACAAGCTGTGGAAGATGGGGCGGATGTGATCAATCTCAGTTTAGGCTCCGATGTCTTCGGCGATCCCCAGCACGATCCGCAGATTCTCTCGTTGCGCAACGCCGTCGATCTGGGAGCTGTTGTAGTAGTCGCCGGGGGCAATAGCGGAAAAGATTATACGATCGGCAATCCCGCCCAGGCGGAGGAAGCTATCACGGTAGGCGCCGTAACCAATCGACACGCTCCAAGCGCATCCACCGACGATTTCGAAGCCAGTTTTTATCTGGGCTTATCCGTCATCGTGGAAGGCGAAACCGTTCTGAGCGATGCGCAAGCGATTTTTGGCGGTGGGGGGAGTTCGTTTACGGCGCCGTATATCGGAACTTTTCCCATTAAGGACCTCGATTTGATGGATGGCGGCAGCTACGGCGGATCGGGAGACGGTCTGTTTTGCGCAGACGTCAGTCTGCCCGCGCCCTTGAACGCCTGGCTGCTGGTTCAACGCGGCGACTGCTTATTTGCGGATAAAGTCAAAAGAGCCCAAGCCGCGGGCGCCAACGGCGTGATCTTTATGGACAACAAGGACGCGGCGGGCGATCAACCCGGCGTGGAAGGTTCCTCGCTGCCCAGCATGATGATAAGCAAATCGGCGGGAAAAACCATCAAGGATGCGTTGAAAGATGGGCTTGACGTAAAAATCGACATTCATTCCTTGAAACTCAATTCCAGTTCGTCCACTCCATCGCATATGGCATCCTACAGCAGCGAAGGACCTACGGCGGAATATCTCTTGAAACCAGATTTGTCCGCCGTCGGCCATAGTCTCTTCGGCGCAACCCAGAACGACGACACCACGCAATCCACCTTCGCCGCCTCCGGATTCTATTGGTATGCCGGAACCAGCATGGCTTCGCCCCAAGTGGCGGGAATCGCCGCTTTGATCCGGCAGGAGCATCCCGATTGGCCTCCCGCCTGGATTAAATCCGTTCTGGTTACGAATGCGAATCGCTCCATCTACAAAGCGTCGCCCAGCAACAGCTTGGCCGCTATTGTCGAATGCGGCGGTGGTTTGGCGGACGCAAACGCGGCGTCCGAAGCGGATACCGTTGTGGTTCCTTCAATTTTAAGCTTGGGGAAATATATGCTTTATTCCAAAGAGACGGCCGCGAAGCCCTTTACAATTGTCAATGTTTCCGACCGGGAATGCGAGTATGCCCTAACAAGGGATTCGTCGGAAAACACCATCCAAACCGTTCTTTCGGAGGATCGATTTACGATCGCGCCGGGCGGAAAGAAAGAGATTAGAGTTTCTTTCATCATTCCCTCGTCCCTTGCCAGCGGCGATCATGAGTCGAATTTGCTCTTGAAAAACGAAACGACGGGCAAAACCTATCCCATTCCCTTTTGGGTAAGAACGGAGCCGGTCAATCAGCCGTCGGGAAATATACTCCTCGTGGATGACGACGAAGGCGAGAGTTACCAAACGTTTTATCAAGAAGCTCTAACGACGGCGGGTTATTCCTATTCGACGTGGGACGTCAAAACCATCGGCGAATATCCCACGTTGAATTATCTCTCTGCTTTTCGCACTGTCGTATGGTTCCTTTCCACGAGCAGCCTTAATTCCTACGATCAATCCACCGATGCGGGTTACGAGAAATACGTGACCGCCTATAATTCGCGCCATCTTTTCGAAAGCGCCATGATGTTGTACCTCACCGGGGGCGGAACGCTCTTCCTTACCGGACAAGACTTTTTGGACGACAAGGAAGAGGCGGCCTTTCCCCAGGAAATATTAGGCGTGGAGATGGCGGATCACGATCACGGAGCGAATACGATTCAAGGATTTCCGGAGAATACCATCTTTTCCGAGATCGGCAATATCAATCTGAGTTATCCCGGCAATTTCGAGAATTTCCCCGATCTCATCGCTCCTATCGCGTCGAGAGGAATCGCGACATCCGCCTTTTACGCCAATGGCAATAAGAACAACGTCGTAGGCGTTACGATAGAAACCAGCGGCTATCGGGCGATATTTCTCGCTTTTCCCTTGGAATTGTCTACTTCTACAAGCGAAGCGGCCACCATTATCCAAAAAGGATTGCAATGGCTGGAGGAAGCCGAATCCGCCTCTCCCCGTTTGACGCGCATTACGCCGGATACGATCGATCTCTCGCAGAATTCCGGTCCGGTTCCGATCGCGATCGAAGGAGACGGCTTCTTTTTCGCCAACGGATACCGCGCCTACTTGGATTTCGCGACGATCGACCGGCTGCAGCGAGTCGACAGCCATTCGTTGAGCGGGGAAGCGCCCGCCGGTTTGCAGCCCGGCGTTTATACCTTGAAAGTGCAAACCGGGGATGGCCGGCGCTTGCAACTGGAAAATGCTTTGACGGTCGTCGCCAACAATGCGATTTCGGACTGGTCGCTCTTTTAGCGGCTGAAATCGCAGCGAATAACTTTCGGACTTTTGTTTTTCCATTATAATGAGCAAGAGGATGGGCGAGGCGCTGCCTCGCCTAACTCTTACTATACCCGTCCCGGAAATTGGATGCGCCGTTTCTTTCCAGAAGAGGCTGGTTTATATCTAGCGATTGGCATCAGACTTTTTTTAATTTTCCAACCTGGGAACTAAATCGGGATTTCATGAAAGGCGGTGGTCGTTTTGTCGGGTAAGATAGAACTATTCGATACTACGCTGCGCGATGGGACGCAAGGAGAGTACATCAATTATTCCGTCGAGGATAAAATCCGGATCGCCCAGAGAATGGACGAATTCGGCATCATGTACATCGAGGGCGGATGGCCTGGCTCCAATCCCAAGGACATCGCATTTTTCCAACGCGCCAAGGATTTGAAATTCGCGAACGCGACGATTACGGCGTTCGGCAGCACGCGCCATGCGCGCAACGCCGTGGAGAGCGATCCCAACATTCGCGCGTTGCTGGAATCGGAAACGAAAGCCGTCGCCATCTTCGGCAAATCGTGGGATTTTCACGTTACCCAGGCGTTGCGGATCGAGTTATCGGACAATTTGCAAATGATCCGGGATTCGGTAGGGTATTTGAAATCTCAGGGACGAAAAGTCATTTACGATGCCGAACATTTTTTCGACGGCTATAAAAACAATCCCGAATACGCCCTGAAAACCATCCAGGCGGCGTCGGAAGCGGGAGCGGAAGTCATTGCGCTCTGCGATACGAACGGCGGCAGCCTTCCCCACGAAATCAGCCAGATCGCCCGCATCGCCAAAGCGAATATCTCCTGCAAACTGGGCATCCACACCCATAATGATTCCGGCTGCGCCGTAGCGAATACTCTCGCCGCCGTCTTGGAAGGCGCCGAGCACGTCCAGGGAACGTTCAACGGCTTTGGCGAACGCTGCGGAAACGCCGATCTTTCGTCGGTGGTTCCCAACCTGATGCTCAAATTGGGGTGCGAAGTTGTTCCGATGGAGAATTTGAAGGAACTGGCCGGATTGGCCCTCTACATCGCCGAGCTGGCGAACGTGCAGCCGAAACACAATCAACCCTACGTGGGGATGAGCGCATTCGCTCACAAAGGCGGCATTCACGTCAGCGCCGTGCAGCGCGATTCGAAAACGTACGAACACATCGATCCCGCCCTCGTAGGCAACCGGCAGCGCGTGTTGATTTCCGAACTTTCCGGTCAATCCAACATCCTCCATAAATTGAAAGATATGGGAATCGAATTGGACAAATCCTCGCCGGTAGGACGCCGCATTCTGGAAAAGATCAAACAATTGGAAAGCGAGGGCTATTATTACGAAACAGCCGACGCCTCCCTGGAATTGTTGATCCGCAAGGAATTGGGACAGCATCGTTCCTTTTTTCAACTCGTGGCGTACCGAGTGCTCGTCGATCAGCATCACGCCAGCGACGATCTCTGGTCCGAAGCGACGGTGCGCGTCAAGATCGGCGACGAAGTGCTTTTTATGGCGGGAGACGGAGACGGCCCCGTCAATGCGTTGGACAACGCGCTGCGTAAAGCGCTGGAAGGCCATTTTCCCCAATTGCGCGATGTGCGGTTGACCGATTTCAAGGTGCGCATCATCGATTCCGGCCAGGGAACGGCGGCTAAAACCCGCGTCTTGATCGAATCCAGCGACGGCGAGCGGGAATGGATCACCATGGGCGTCTCCGAAAACATCATTGAAGCTTCCTGGGACGCGCTCGTCGACAGCATCGATTACAAGTTAATGCTCGATGAAAAGTAAATGCCGTTACGCCGTCGTCGGCGGAGGCGCCGCCGGATGCACGCTCGCCTGGCATTTATCGCGCAACGGCCATGAGGTCGTGGTCTACGAGCGCGAAAAAGGGCTGGGAGGGTTGGCTTCCGCTATTCCTTTCGGGCGCACTCGCCTGGATCGATTCTATCATCACATCTTCACCAGCGACGATCGCATCCAGTCTTATATCCAGCTATTGGGTCTCGCCTCCGATTTGCATTGGCGCTCCTCTTCCGTTGGATTCGAATATAAGGGCGAATTATATCCCTTCACGACGCCGAAAGACCTTTTGACGTTCCGGCCTCTTTCCTGGCTTTCCCGGCTGCGCGTCGGCTGGACGGTGTTAAAAGCCCAACGCATTAAATCTTACGAACCGCTGGAGAAGATTACGGCGGAAGAATGGATCGTAAGGGAAATGGGAGAGCAGGCGTACCGCGTCTTGTGGGAGCCGCTCTTGCGCTCCAAATTCGGCGACCGCTACCGCGAAGTATCCGCCGTTTGGTTTTGGGGCAAGGTCAAACTGCGCGGCGGGACGCGCTCCAAAAGCGGCGCTGGAGAATGTTTGGGCTATCTGAAAGGCGGATGGGGACGGATTTTCGACTGCATGGGCGAACAAATCGCCAAACAGGGCGGGATTTTTCGCTTTCACGAAATCGTGAAAGCGATCGAACCTAGCGGAAAAGGATTGATTGTCCGCACGCGCGCGGGAACGGACGAATTCGACCGCGTGATTTTCACGCCCAGCCTGGCGACGTTCGCGGAAACCGTTCCCTCGCTTCCGGAAGAGGTTAAAGCGAAATATGGAGCGATTCCGTTCCAAGCCAACATTACGGCGGCATTGGGCTTGGAACGGTCGATCTCGCCTTATTACTGGCTCAACATCACCGCTCCCGAATCGCCTTTCGTCGCCGTTATCGAACATAGCCGGCTGTTCGACGATCCGGATTACGGCGAATTGACGCCGGTTTATCTCTCCCGTTATCTCGACCGGGAGCACCCCATGTTCAAGACGCGCCCCTCCTTTCTGCGCGACATGTTCGCCGCGCAGTTGGAAAGAATATTCCCCAATTTTCGGAGGGAGTGGATTCGAGAGTTTACTTTATCAAAAGCTCACTTCGCACAACCCGTCGTCGGGTTGCTGTACTCCGCCAACAGACCCGCTTTCGATACTCCGCTGCCGGGACTTTATCTTTGTACGATGGCGCAGATATACCCGGAAGATCGCGGGATGAATTACAGCATGAAAATTGCGGAAGAATTGTTACGCCAGCTCGGAGAATGGAACCGAACGCCAGCCTAACGCCTTAATATTCTTCTTCCTCATCCACATCGTAGTCCATCTCGTCGTAGTCGTCGTCGTAGTCGTCGTCCAGATCGTCCAGATCGTCGTCCTCGTCTTCGTCCTCGTCGTAGTCGTCCTCGTCTTCGAAAAACTCGTCGTCTTCCAGCTCGTCGTCTTCTTCCTCGTCGTCTGCTCCCTCGACTTCGTCGTCAAAGGATTCTTCCTCTTCGTCCCACCCCAACAGATAGGCCTTGAGAGAATCCACTGAAGCGCCGCGCCATTCGGCGCCGGCTACGGCGATCCAACAAGGAATCAGACTTCCGTCCGCCGCGCGGACAAGCGCGCCAACGCATGGCGATCCCGGAATGCGGAAAGCTACGGCAATGATTGAAGATTTCGTCATCCTAGAAAACCAGCGATGATTATCTCCCATGATAGTACTCCTCAGCGCTAACTAATTTGGAGAACCCTCGCTACCGAAAGTGATACCTTATGTCTCCGCTCGCTACATTACACGTAAGAGAAACCAAGTCAATACCTGATTTGAAAAATTTATTCCCCCAAATACACAACCCAAAAAACAACGATCAGCCAGAGAAAACCATTCACGAGAAGAGGGCGATCAGACAACAACAATTCCGTAGGATTTCCGCCCTCTTCTTTCCGGTAAGCGAGGAAAAGATAACGGAACAATCCGTATAAAACAAAGGGGATGGAGTATTTCATTCCCGGATGATACCCCGCCGATCCGTGTTCGGGATTGGGATCGATGCAGTAGAGAGAATAGGTTACGGCGGCGCCCGCCGTGACGATGCAGATAATCTGATCGAGAAAGGCCGTCGAATATTCCTGCAGGATGGCGCGATGGTTTCCGGCGTTTTCCTCGCCCAGCAAAAGAATTTCATGGCGGCGTTTGCAAAAGGCGAGAAAGAGCGAGACGAATATCGCGCAGATGTAGAGCCAGTCGGAAAACTTCACACCAATGACGACGGCTCCGGCATAGGTGCGCAGCACGAATCCCAACGCGATGATCATGCCGTCGAGAATGACGACGGTTTTCCACCAGAAGGTATACAGAATATTCGTCGCGACGTAGAGCCAACCCACCAGCAGAAAGGAAAGAGAAAGCCAGGCGGAGGCGCCGGTGGCGGCGAGAAACAGAAAGACGCAAGCGGCCAACGCCGTGAAAACGTCCAGGCGTCCAGAAGGCAATGGGCGTTGGCGTTTGTCGGGATGAAGCCGGTCTCGATCCAAGTCGACGATGTCGTTAATCATATAAACGCAGGAGGAGTAAAGGCAAAAAAGCGCAAACGCGAGAAACGCTTTCAAGACGGAATCCGCATGGCCGAATTCCCGGGCGAAAATCAAAGGCGCGAAAACGAACGCATTCTTTACCCACTGCTTGGGACGGGCGATCTCGACGATCGCCGCCGTTTTTTCCGTCCAGGACGCCATCAAACCATTCCTTTTTCTCGCGGCCTTGTGTGGGGCGAAGAGACTGAAGATTTATAAATCCTTGGGGATATTGTGCCACATAATATGGAGAAACGGATTGAATCCGACTTTCTGCCAAAAGCGATATCCTCGCTCGTTGCGGGGAGAAACGTTCAACTGAATGACGGTAATCCCCCTTCGATTAAACCATCGGCGTATATGCTCCCATAACTTGCCGCCGCAGCCGGAGCGTTGTTCCGATGCGGCGACGGCCATTTCCGCAATGAAGCCGTATCGGCCCAGCGCGAAGACGGTGGGATTGGATAAGATCATGCCGATGGTATAGCCGACGATCGTTCCCTCTCTATCCGCAACAAAGATCGCGTAATCGTAGTTCTCTTGGATGGAACGAAGATATTCGAGATAGGATTCTTCATGATTCGCCGCCAACTCGAAGCGGGGATCGAACGAGAGGTGATAGTCCATCATCTCGATCCACAATTCCACAACCCGGGGAAAATCTTCCTCCTTCGCCCTTCGAAGAATCAAATCCGCCATCGAAATGAACCTCATGCGCCGCCGCCGCGAGTCGAAGCCGAATCCGCTTCGGTTTTGTTCAGGATGATAGGAATATCTTTTTCGTATTGTCAAGGGATCGATTCCGGCGTTCTGGGAAAGCGGCGGGAAGAGAGCCGAAGATCTTTTTCTCGTTCCCAGACGCCTTTAACAATAATCTTGGGCGTGGTAATTTGATATGCGGGAGAGTTAGAATTCATTTCCGTTTTCGTCTTATTTTTCGAATAAACGAAACAGAAACATTACCCATTCCAAAAGGAGTAGATGCAATGAGCGAAGCGAAAAAAGGCATGTCGCGCAGAGATTTTGGGAAGACGGCCATAGCGGGCGCAACCGCCGCGGCCGGATTGGGGATCGTTCGGAACGCCGCCGCCGCGGATCCCTTGAAGATTGCCTTGATTGGCGCAGGCGGACGCGGAACCGGCGCCGTGCAGGATGCGATGAAGGCGTCGGACAACATTCATCTCATCGGCATAGCCGACGTCATGGAACAGACGGCGAAGAATGCGTTCAATGGATTCAAAAACAACGCCAATCTCGCCGACAACATTAAAATGACCGAAGAGACGGTCTTCTGGGGATTGGACGCTTATCAAAAAGTGATCGATTTGCAGCCCGACTACATTATTATCGCCACGCCTCCGGGATTTCGCCCCATCCATTTCGAAGCGGTCGTCGAGAAGAAACTGCACTGCTTCTGCGAAAAGCCGGTGGCGACCGATTCCAACGGCATCCGCCGCTACATGGCCGCCGCGCGCAAATCGGAGCGTCTTGGACTAAGCATCGTCGTGGGAACGCAGCGCCGCCATCAAAAGGAATACATCGAAACCATCCAAAAAATCCATGACGGCGCCCTGGGCGAAATCGTCGCGGGCCGCGCTTATTGGAACGGCACCCTGCCTCACCGCCGCGAACGCAAAGAAGGCATGGACGATTTGACCTATCAACTTTACAACTGGTACAACTTCTGCTGGATTTGCGGCGACAATATCGTCGAACAGCACGTGCACAACCTCGACGTCATGAACTGGGTCTTCCAAGCGCATCCCATCTCCGTCGATGCCAGCGGCGGACGCGCCCAGAAGCCTCCGGAAGCAAAATACGGCAATATTTGGGATCATTTCAACTGCGATTTCGAATATCCGAACGGCGTGCACGTTATCAGCTCCTGCCGCCATTGGGACAATTGCGACGACGACGTCTCCGAACTCATTACGGGAACCAATCGCGCTTTCCGCAATGGGCAGAGCAATTGCAACGACATGGCGTCCGAAAGAGTGGGCGGCCGCGCCTACGTGCAAGAACACGCCGATCTGCAAGCCAGCATTCGCGGAACCGGCCCCAAATTGAACGAAGCCATGCAGGTAGCCGTCAGCACCTTCACGGCCATCTTTGGACGCATGTCCGCCTATATGGGCAAAAGATTGAGCTGGGACGAAGCGTTGAATATGGATTACGACATATTTCCAAATAATATGAATTGGGGCGTTCCCATGCCGCCCGATCCCATTCCCGTTCCCGGAACGAAAATTCCCGGCATGAAGTGAGCTGAATCGATCATTGAATCAAGATTGAGCAGAAGGGGGGCATGCGCCCCCCTTACTCTTGATTTTTTCACTTAACGCGGAAATTCATACGTCAACAGTTATTATGCGGTTTTTATTCTCTGCAACGGCTAGGGATAACCAGATGAGCGGCATTAAGGAGAAAATAAAAATACTTGCCCGTAACTATTCGGAAGATCTGAATAAAAAGATTACCGAAAGAGTGAAAAAAATGGATTCGGACGACAAGTCTCATTACTTGATTTATCGAGTATTGGGAGTGACGAATCAAGAAGGGGAGTTGATTGATATTTATCAGAATAAAGGCCGATTTTTATATAAATATGCGGGAGCCCTTTTAGAAGAATCGGCCATTTTATGTTTTGAAGAGAAATTCGAAAATACGAAGAAAAAGGTAAGAATACCTAACACTCACGGTTCGCGTCCTAAAACATTCGAGATCGATTGTCTTATTGGAACGGAAGCGTATGAAATTAAATGGCGGGATGCAACCACAGACGGCGATCATATTACCAAAGAACATACAAGAGTGAAAAATATAAAAGAGGCGGGATTTAAACCGATTAGGATCATGTTTTATTATCCTAATCGCGATCAAGCGATTAAAATACAAGAAACAATAGAGACAATCTATTCGGGGATTGGCGGCGAATACAATTATGGAAATAAGGCGTGGGAACTTATACGCAAGAAAACGGGCGTAGATTTATTTAAAATCATGGAAGAGATCGCGGAAGAAAATTCGAAAAAACAATTAAAATAGAAACATGTTCTATACGGGAGACTGCCTGGACATATTAAAAAATCTCGGAAACGAGACCGTAGATTTAGTCTACATGGATCCTCCCTTTTTTACTCAAAAACGCCAGAAATTGAAAACGCGAGACAATACGAAAGAATATTGCTTTGACGATAAATGGGATAGCATAAACGAGTATTATCAATTTATTGGTGAACGGTTGAAAGAATGCCGGAGAGTATTGAAAAATTCCGGCAGCATTTTTGTTCACTGCGATCGATCGGCATCTCACCATTTACGCATGTCTCTCGATGACGTTTTTGGGAGTGATCAATTTCAAAGCGAGATTGTTTGGATTTATAAAAGATGGTCGAACAATAAAAAAGGATTGCTTAACGCTCATCAAATTATTTATTTTTACGCTAAATTCCCAGACTTTAAATTTTATCCAATCTATGAAGGCTACTCTCCTACCACCAATATCGATCAGATATTTCAAAAGAGAATTAGAGACAAAAACGGGAAAACTGTTTATAAAAAGGACATAAATGGGGATTGCGAATTGCTGGAAGATAAGAGAGGAGTTCCCCTATCCGATGTTTGGGAAATCCCCTACTTGAATCCAAAAGCAAAAGAAAGAACGGGATATCCGACTCAAAAGCCAATTCTATTATTAGAAAGAATTATCCAATTAGTCACAGATAAAGGCGATCTTGTACTTGATCCTTTCTGCGGAAGCGGCACTACGCTTGTTGCCGCAGAACTTTTAAAAAGAGAATTTATCGGAATCGATATATCGAAAGATGCAATCGCCATATGCAAAGAGAGAGTGCGCGCTCCCATTAGAACGGAATCATTTTTATTGCAAAAAGGCAAAAGCGCTTATGTAAATCAATCTCATGAGATCAATAAACTACTAGAAATAATTGGGGCCGTTCCCGTTCAGAGAAATAAAGGCATAGATGGATTTCTAAAATACGGCGACATCGTTAAGCCGATCCCTGTGAAAATACAACGCAGCAACGAATCGTTGGAAGAAGCGGAAAAACTTCTTGTCAAAGCGTCGCAAAAAAACAAATATAAAGGAAAGATTCTTATTAAAACGAATAATAAGCATGATAATAACTTGTTTGATATCATCGGCGATTCCTCCCATGAAGTCTTAATCGTTGAGGATATCGAGAGATTTCTCTCGGAAAAAGAGGCTATTTTGAATCATTTTGGTTGATCCTCTCCCCGCATGGACCCGAACCTGCTTCATAGAGGAAGCGGGAGATATTCCCACTCTTTTTGCTTATATAGAAAAGACAAAACGATTTTGAAGGCGGATTCGCCGTTCAACCAATCGGTTCTGGCAGCACTGGCGGCGGTTGATGGTTTCTCGGCCAGACGGCGAAGGCCACTCCGGCGATAATGACGGCGGTCCCCATCGTTTTCGCAACCGTCAGCGTCTCCTGTAAAAGGAAAATGGAGAAAATGACGCCGAAGACCGGCAGCAAAGTCAACGTCATGCACACGATCGACGCGGGCAGGCACTTCAAAGCGTTGTAGTAGAGAAAGTGCCCTAGCCCTGAACATCCGGCGCCCAAGTAGATCGTAACCAGCCACGATTTCCAGGACATCTCCCAAATCCCCGGCAGTCTATCCGTAGCGGCGTTGATGACGCCGAAAGAGGCAAAACTGAAGAGGGATACGAAAAGCATCGCCTGAATCGGATCGGAATCGTCCAACACCCGTTTGCTGAAAATCGTATACAGTCCCCAACTGATGACCGAGGCGAGGACCATGAAATCGCCGAAGAGCGCTCCTCCCAGGCGAAATTCCATGCCGTGGAGATCCTCCAAGACGACGAGAAAAACGCCGATCACGGCGCCCATTCCGCCTGCGATGTTGGGCGCGTTAAGGCGTTCTTTAAGAATGATGACGGATAGAAATATGGAAAAAACCGCTTCTGTGGATATGATTAAGGAGGCGTTAGACGCCGTAGTAAATTTAGTGCCGACGTATTCCAAAATCATTCCTAGCGTACAGTAAATCCCTCCCACCAGCGCCGCCTGGCGCCAGGTTTTCCGCTTCCAGACGATTTTTTTCTTTTGCAGCCAATAAAGAGGAAGGAAGCAAAGGGCGACCAATCCCATGCGGTTGAATCCGAGAAGGATGGGATCGACGCCTTGGTTGATGACGAGTTTGTTGAAGGCGAACGTCGTTCCAAACAACGCTTGCGCCGAGATGGCGAAGGCGAGGCCGACGATCCACTTTTTGAGCGTAAGAGGTTCGTTAGGTTGAGAGGGAGGGAATTCGGCCATTTTCTTTTTCGACGATGGGCAATAAGTCCTTCAAGTTGGTTAGGCGATAGTCAGGTTGGGGATCGGCGTAACCGTTTCGCCGCGGTATCCAGGCGGTTTTGATTCCGGCGGCTTTGGCGCCGAGGATATCTTTTTCAGGATTGTCGCCGACCATCATGGCTTCATGAGGCTTTGCGTTCACGGCGGCCAAGGCTTTTAGAAATATTTCCGGCGCCGGTTTGGATATCCCCGCCTCCTGAGCGATGAAAACGGCGGAAAGGTATGGCTCCAATCCACAGGCTTTAATTTTTTGCTTCTGCATGATCGTATTGCCGTTGGTAACGATGGCGAGGGGAATGCGGCCATGCAGCGTTTCCAGAACGCCAAGGGCTTCGTCGTAACATCGATACGTTTCGACGCGGGCTTTCTGGAATTCCTTCGCGATAGCCCGCAGAAAATCCGGTTCCAAAAGCAAATGAAACGCAGAAAAAATTTCGCCGAAAATATGAAACCTGACTTCGGCGGGATCGATCATCGAACGGATGGGCGAATCGTCGTAATGTTCCCAATGCCAATTGTTGATGCGTATAAAAGTTTCTCGAAAAGTATCCGCCGATAATTCCGGATGCCGCTGACGGCAAACGGGCATGATTCTTTCAAGGGATATCAAATAGCTGTCCCGATCCCTGCCGAGAGTTTGATCCAAGTCGAATAGAAGAGCGTTGATAGGCATGGCGGTTTGAGAGTAGCATTTCCTTCCAATAATGCTTGGAGTATAGTCGCCGGGTTTAGAGATAGTAAGTCCGCAGCGGCGGACAGGAAAGATGAAAGAACGATGTTAGCCGCAATTGGAACTGCAACGATATACTTTATCGAATAAAGAAAATACAAATCGATTCGGAAAGTGAAAGATTTCCCATCAAGGAGGCGCGTATCATGACAATTACGAATCAATCCGTTGTTCTAAACAAACGTTATTTCGCCACCGTTGTATTATGGATTCTCTGCCTTCCTCTGTCGTCAATCGCCATCGAACCGGTTTTCAAAACCGACTTCGATCAATCCGATTTGCAAAAGACCGGTTGGACGGCGATTTCGGCGGGATTTGGGGCTTATGCTCCCGCTTCCGTTTCCGTGGGCATGATTCCTTCCACCCCGGCCGATCCCACGCTCACGAATGGGCGCGGCGTTATCATTACGGCGCTGTCCGGCCAGGGATCGTTCGTCTATGGCCCCGCTATTCCCACGAATGGAGAGTTGATGGTGTTGCGCGTTTCCGTTTTCTCGCTCGGCCAGGGAGGCGCCGTAGCGGCGGGCGCGCTGGATGCCGCTCCAGGCGGTTCGCTGTCCAACGTGGATGGGAGTTTGTCTTACTCTCTGGAAGCGGACAGCGGCTCGTTGATGGCGGATTATCAACGGCTCACGATGTTATACCGCCCGAAAAGCAAGGCGATGATTCCCTTTTTCCAATTGGCGGTCGCTCCTTCATCGGATATGAAAGCCGTAACCATTATGCTCGATAATTTCGAGATTTATTCCCTCAACGCCGCCACTGTCGCCGATCCGAATCTGCGGGCGCTATTCGACATTGGCGGCGGGGCGGCGCCTACCGCGACTTCCACTCCAAAACCGCCTAATCCCACAGCCACGCCAACGGCGACGCCGGCGCCGCAGGCGGGAGTTTATGGAGAGTTGTATACGATTACCGATCCCAACGATGCGCTGGATGTCAGCCATCCCCGGGCGGCTTTCGATTATCAAAAAGGCTACGCCATCGCCTCTGTCGAGCTGGGCGATTATAAGGATATTGGCTTGCGTTGGCTCGACGCCAGCAATAAAAGCGTTTCGGGACCGTTTATCGTCAATCAAACTTACGAAAATACGGAAGCGAACGATCCCGATATCAACGTCGATGGCGGCGGCATCCGGCATATTGCATGGTCGGACAATCGCAGCATAGAAAAACTGAGCAGCATCTATCTCGCCCAACTGGATTCGTCCGGAAACCGCTTAGTTACGAATGATTACGAGGTAAACCTTCTATTTCAGGATACGAATGCAAAACTCCCGGCTTTAGCGTTGGAGAATAACGGCGATATGATCACGTGTTGGAGCGACAACCGCAACTACTTGAATGACTTGTTCGCCCGGCGTCTACGCTGGGATGGGAAAAATATTACGGCGATCGACGCCAAGGATTTCCAAGTAAACCTCCCCTATAACGACACGAACGTCGGTGAACTGGATGCGGCGATCGACGACAGGAATAACATCCTCGTTGTCTGGTCCGACAACCGGGTGATTGTAAACAGCAAAAAGAGGGATGATATTTATGGCCGATTCTTCTCTTTCCAGACGAATGTAACCGCCAAAAACGCCGTTCCCGAATCTATCGCCGAGATTAACATCAGCGATTTCGATAACTACTACGATTTGGCCACAGAGCCGCAGGTCGCCGTATCCGACGGCTGGTTCCTTGTGGTTTGGACGAATACCATCCCCTCGGAAGGCAGCCATATTCATGCGGCCGCCATCGATAACGCTGGAACCTTGCGCGCTCCAGAATTCATTATGGACTCGGGCGAAACAACCAATTTCTGCCGTCTGCCATCCGTCGCCGCGCTGGCGGGAAATCGCTTCATCGTAACTTGGTACGATGGTATAAATAAAACTTTCTGGGCGCGGTGGTATGACGCCAGCGAACATCTTTATCTCACCGATCCAATTCCGCTGGATCAAGAGTTTTCCATCATACGTGGAACCAGCGTTTCGGTGGGTAATAATAATGAATTTCTTTTTCTTTGGGCTTCCTATAAAATGAGTCGGTTCGATCTTACCGGATTTCTAGGAACCTGGATCGATCAAGGCATGGCGGGAAAGATAAAGTCTCCCATTCGCAGCGGCGGATCCTTGCAGCCTCTATCCGTCCAAAAAGCAGAAGTAAAACCGATGCGCGCGATGGAGCAAAAACCTCCTCGCGCCGGATCGGAACGTTCGCAGAAACGTTGATCTTCTCCGCTTCTTCCTGCGTTTGTAGTAGATTGCGGGGCCGTCATGGCCCCGTATTTCTTCTTGTGTTGAGGGAAAAATAGAAAATTCAAGAAATTTCCATTTTTACGCAAGAAATATTTGACTATGTCAAGTAATTGAGGTATACTTGACATAGTCAACTAATTAAACAAGACTTTCTCCTTCTTATGGATTTTGGAAAAGGAAGAAAAGTAGGATGGGTCGCGTTTTTTGACCCATCAATATTTAGGGCAATCGATGAGTCGAACGACATGACCCATCCTACGGATTTAAAAAAAGTCAATTTTATGGAGTAACCGGTAATGTCCTCATCTCCCAACGCGATTCAAGACGCTTTGAAAGAGTATAAATACGGATTCGTAACCGACATCGAACAGGAAATAGCGCCCAAAGGCCTCAATGAGGATATCGTTCGCCTAATTTCCGCCAAAAAAGAAGAACCGGAGTTTATGCTGCAATGGCGCCTAAAGGCTTTCGAGCATTGGAAGACGATGGAAGAGCCAACTTGGGCGTTTGTCCATTATCCTGCGATCGATTATCAGGACAGCCATTATTACGCGGCGCCGAAATCCAAAAAGGACGGTCCCAAAAGTCTGGAAGAGGTCGATCCTAAATTACTGGAAACCTACGACAAGCTTGGCATCCCTCTGGCGGAGCGGGAATTGCTGGCGGGAGTGGCCGTTGACGCCGTCTTCGACAGCGTTTCCGTGGCGACGACGTTCAAGAAAAAACTGTCCGAACTGGGCATTATCTTTTGCTCTTTTTCGGAAGCGGTGCGAAACCATCCCGATTTGGTGAAAAAATACTTGGGATCGGTAGTTCCCTATACCGATAACTTTTTCGCGACGTTGAATTCAGCAGTCTTCAGCGACGGCTCTTTCGTCTATGTTCCGAAAGGCGTCCGCTGTCCGATGGAACTCTCGACCTATTTCCGCATCAACGCTTCGCAAACAGGCCAATTCGAACGCACGCTGATCGTCGCCGACGAAGAGGCGTACGTCAGTTATCTCGAAGGCTGCACGGCGCCCATGCGCGACGAAAATCAATTGCACGCCGCCGTGGTGGAACTGGTCGCCCTCGACAACGCTTCTATTAAGTATTCCACAGTACAGAACTGGTATCCCGGCGACGAGAATGGCAAGGGCGGCATCTACAACTTCGTCACCAAACGAGGCAAATGCCAGGGCGTCAACTCGAAAATTTCCTGGACGCAAGTGGAAACGGGTTCAGCGATTACATGGAAATATCCCAGCTGCATCCTGCAAGGCGACAACTCGACGGGCGAGTTCTATTCCGTGGCGCTAACCAACAACTACCAACAAGCAGACACCGGAACCAAGATGATTCACATCGGCAAGAACACCTCCAGCAACATCGTTTCCAAAGGAATTTCCGCCGGATTCGGCCAGAACGCCTATCGGGGATTGGTGCGAATTCAAAAGGGAGCAACCAACGCCCGCAATTACACTCAATGCGATTCGATGCTGATCGGCGACAAATGCGGAGCGCATACGTTCCCCTATATCGACGTAAGAAACGATTCTTCCAAAGTCGAGCATGAGGCGACAACCTCCAAAATCGGCGAGGATCAAATTTTTTACTGCCAGCAGCGCGGCATTTCAGCCGAAGACGCCGTCAGCATGATCGTCAACGGCTTCTGCAAGGAAGTATTCCGCGAGTTGCCGATGGAGTTCGCCGTCGAAGCGCAAAAACTGCTAAGCGTAAGTTTGGAAGGCAGCGTGGGATAATCGAAAAGAGGTGTTTGCATAATTCCTTTATTCCTCCCCCAAGACTGGGGAGGTTAGGAGGGGGTTGCTTTAAGTCTAATAAATTCAACCCCCCTCTAACTCCCCCCAAGCTTGGGGGGAGAATTAAAAAGCAGACATTATTAATTTGAGCGAGACTATAATAATTGGAGAATAAATAAATGTTGGAAATCAAAAATTTACACGTAAACGTCGAAGGCCGGGAGATTCTGAAGGGAATCAATTTGAGCGTGAAAGCAGGCGAAGTACACGCCATTATGGGACCGAACGGCTCCGGAAAAAGCACGCTCTCCCAAGTGCTGGCAGGGAATGGAAATTACGAAGTCACGCAAGGCGAAGTGATTTATAAAGGAAAAAACCTTCTAGAACTGTCGCCGGAAGAGCGCGCCTGCGAAGGCGTTTTTATGGCCTTTCAATATCCCGTAGAAATCCCCGGCGTTACTAATTCCTATTTTCTGCGCACGGCGCTGAACTCCATTAAGAAAGCCAAGGGCGAACCGGAGATGGACGCCTTCGATTTTCTGGAACTAGTCAAAGAAAAAGTAAAATTAGTTGAATTGAAAGAAGACCTGCTGAACCGCTCCGTCAACGAAGGCTTTTCCGGCGGTGAGAAAAAGCGCAACGAGATTTTTCACATGGCCGTTTTGGAGCCTGCGCTGGCGATTCTGGACGAAACCGATTCCGGACTGGATGTCGACGCGTTGCGAGTAGTATCCAACGGCGTGAATGCGCTACGCAGTAAAGATCGCTCTTTCATCGTCATCACTCACTATCAACGCATACTAAACTACATCGTTCCCGATGTCGTCCATATCCTCTCCGGCGGCAAGATCGTTCGCACGGATGGAAGGGAGCTGGCGCTGGAAGTAGAAGAGAAGGGCTATTCCTGGCTCGACGAATTGGCGAAAGAACCGGCGATGGCGTAGAGGCGAGCCCTGGAACTGTGGAAGAAAATCGGGATTATGCTAAGTCCTTCTAAGAATGTCGCTTAAAATTCCCTCGCCCTCTGGGAGAGGGTTAGGGTGAGGGATACTAGCTTAATACTATCAACCCTCACCTAACCTCTCCCAATCTTGGGAGAGGGATTTTAAAAGCGACAAATTCAAAAATTATTGGATTAGGGAATAATATGACAGCGATTTCTATTCAAAATCATGAAGATAAAAAAGAATTTTTCGTTTCTCAATTCGACCAATTCGAGCGGCGCCTTTCCGCAACGGAGCCTGTATGGCTGCGCGAAATCCGAAAAGAGGCGATAGCCCGGTTCGAAGCATTGGGATTTCCTTCGGCCAGAACGGAAGAATGGAGAAGCGCCAACCTCAAACCGTTGTTGGAGTGTGAGTTTGCTCTGGCTTCCGAACCGGCAGATGTCGATTCACGAATGGTCGAGGAGTTCGATTATCCCGCAATGGATGCAGTTCGGTTGACGTTCGTCAATGGACGCTTCGTCGAGAAACTCTCTTCGCTGAAGGCAATTCCAGACGGCGTCCAAGTTGGCAGTTTGGCGGCGGCCTTGAATGAGGATCCGGCGTGGCTGGAATCGTTCCTGGCGCGCAAGGGAAGTTACGAAGATAACGCTTTTGCAGCGTTGAATACGGCTTTTTTTCAAGATGGGGCGTACATTCACATCTCCCGCAAAGCGGAAATCGACAAGCCAATTCATCTGTTGTATCTCACGACGGCGGAAACCGAATCTCCGATTATCTTTCCCCGCACCTTGATCGTCGCCGGAGAAGGAAGCCGGGGAACGATCGTCGAATCCTATGCCGGAAGCGGCGGCGCCTATTGGAACAATCCCTTGACCGAAACGCTCGCAGGCGAGGGTTCGCGCATCGAGCATATAAAAATTCAACGGGAAGCGGCGGCGGCTTATCATATTTCTTCCACCCAAATCCATCTTGATCGCCATAGCGCCTATAAACATAATTCCGTCATGTTCGGCGGCGCTTTCACTCGCAACGATCTCTCGTCCGTATTGGACGGCGAGGGCGTCGAGAATATCATGTATGGCTTGTATTTGGCAAACGAGCGCCAGGTTATGGACAACAATACGAAAATTATCCACGCTAAGCCGAATTGCCATAGTTGGGAGATGTATAAAGGCATCCTCGACGATAAAGCGAAGGGCGTCTTTCGCGGGAGAATTCGCGTAGAAAAAGACGCCCAGAAAACGGACGCCAAGCAAAGCAACCGGAATTTATTGCTTTCCGAAAACGCCGAAACGAGTTCTATGCCCCAACTGGAGATATACGCGGACGACGTAAAATGCACTCACGGCTCCACAACGGGCCAGCTGGATGACGAAGCCTTGTTCTATCTTCGTACGCGGGGAATCGATGCAGCTTCGGCGCGCACTCTTCTGACCTACGCCTTCGCCAGCGAAATCGTCAAGGAAATCGGCGTAGAGGCGATTCGGGAAAAATTGGACGAAATCATTCGAGGAGGCATTCTCTCGCCTACGCGGGAAAAGGAGCAGTAAAAATGATCGGCGTCAGCGCTGCGATTCCTGAAATTGAACTGGACGCGCATTGTCATCATTTCGACGTGGAAAGCATCCGCAAGGATTTTCCCATTCTCAGCCGCAAGATTTACGGCCATCCCCTCGTTTACCTGGACAACGCCGCCAGCGCCCATAAGCCGCAATGCGTCATCGACGCCATCACGAAGGCTTATACGGAATATTATTCCAACATTCATCGCGGCGTTCATCTCTTAAGCCAACTCTCTACTCAGGAGCACGATCTGGCGCGCAGCGAGATTCAAAAGTTTCTCGGCGCCCGGCATTCCTACGAGATTATCTTCGTGCGCAACGCCACGGAGGGAATCAACCTCGTGGCTTCCAGCTACGGCCGCTCTCATTTCAAGCCGGGCGATGAGATTTTGATTACCCACATGGAGCATCATGCCAACATCGTGCCCTGGCAAATGGTCTGCGAGCAGACCGGCGCGGTTTTGCGCGTAGCTCCCGTCAATGACGACGGCGAGCTGAAGATGGACGAATTCGAAAAACTCCTGACGGACCGCACCCGCTTCGTCAGCGTGGTTCATCTCTCCAATGCCCTGGGAACCATCAATCCCATCAAGGAGATCATCCAACTGGCTCATGCGCGCAACATCCCGGTTCTAGTGGATGGCGCGCAATCCGTTCCGCATATGAAAGTGGACGTTCAGGAATTGGATTGCGATTTCTTCGTCTTCTCCGGCCATAAACTCTACGGCCCATCGGGCATCGGCGTGTTGTACGGCAAGGAAGAAATGCTGGACGCCATGCCGCCTTATCAGGGGGGAGGCGATATGATCCGGTCGGTAACCTTCGGTAGAACCCTGTACAATTCCCTGCCCTATAAATTCGAAGCGGGAACGCCGGATATCGTCGGTCCCATCGGACTCGCCGCCGCTATCGAGTATGTACAGAAACTCTGTTTGGAAAAAATCGCCCGCTATGAACAAAAACTGTACGCCTACGCAACGAAAGCGTTGAGCGAAATTCCGGAACTGCGTCTCATCGGAACCGCTAAGAAAAGAGCAGGCGTTTTGACGTTCGTTCTCAAGAACATTCACCCTCACGATATAGGAACCATTATGGATCGCGAGGGCATCGCTATCCGCACCGGCCACCATTGCGCCCAGCCGATCATGGATCGCTTCGGCGTCCCGGCGACGGCGCGGGCGTCATTGGCCTTTTACAACACCCAAGAGGAAATCGACAGGCTCGTCCAAGGCATTCATAAAGTCATCGAGGTATTTCAATAATGACCGATCTTCAAAATTTGTACCAGGAAGTCATTCTCGACCATTCCAAGCGCCCCCGGAATTGCAAGGAGATGTGCGACGCCAATTACAAGGCGGAAGGCTTCAATCCTCTTTGCGGCGACCGGTTCATCATCTTCTTGCACGTTGACGATGGAATCGTTAAAGACGTTTCGTTTACCGGCGCGGGCTGCGCCATCTCCACCGCTTCCGCTTCGTTAATGACCGAAAGTCTCAAAGGGAAAACATTAGCGGAAGTGGAAGAGATTTTCCACAATTTCCATCATCTCGTCGCCGGCGATGAAGAGAGCGTTAGCGAATTTCCTTCTCTAGGAAAGTTAAAAGCCTTGGCGGGCGTTCGCGCTTTTCCCATGCGCGTCAAATGCGCCACCTTGGCTTGGCACACCATGCAAGCGGCCATCAATAATGAAGAGATGGTTACGACGGAATAGCTGGTTATGGAGACGAACGCCATGAATAACATAGATCCGCAAAATCCCGATTCTCAAAATCATACCGGCGGCGAAATGGCAGCGCCCCAAAATATCTCTTCCTTCAATTTCGATTTGGAAGGAGCAGTCATTGCGGTTTTGAGAACCGTCTACGATCCCGAAATCCCCGTCAATATCTACGAGTTGGGCTTGGTTTACGACGTATTCGTCGATAATAACGGCAGCTGCCGCATCGTCATGACGCTTACTTCTCCCGCCTGCCCGGTGGCCGAATCGCTTCCCATAGAAGTGGAGGCGAAAGTGAACGCCATCGAGGGCATTCAATCCTGCGATGTGGAAATCGTTTGGGAGCCGTCGTGGAATCCCGATATGATGAGCGAAGCCGCCAAACTCGAACTTGGATTCTGACCCTTCGACGATTGTGCGGATATCCCGTACCTATCTTTCGATCCTCTCTCCTTCTTGCGGAATTATTTCTTTCCCATCGAAAGTCCTGGAATTTTGACAGGGAAATGGGTATGATGAATTCCGTATCATCGGCTTTGAGAAAATATGCCCTTTTTTACTTTCAAACCGGTAAGTTGACGATCTCGCGCAAATTCATATAATATTTATAAGCGGGACTTGCTCTGCAAATACTTTTTAGCCATTTTCATTCAGAGTTTACGTAAAAGATGGAACGATCGAGAAAGAAGAGGATGTTCTTTCTCCTAACTATAACAACCCTGGACGCTATCGGTTGTTGGGAGGCGAAGAATGCCGACGTTTTCCTATAAGGCGTTAGATAAAGGCGGAAAGGAAATTCGCGGGAATATCGAAGCGACGGGCGAAGAGGCCGTTGTCGAGCGGTTGCGCAGCATGGGGTATTACGTTACCCAGGTCAACCGCTCCAAACAGGGCATCGGCCAGGTCGATCTCTTGGATTTGCCCATTTTCCGCATCGTGGGCAAGATTTTGTCCCGCGGAAAAGTCGGATTGAAAAACCTATCCGCTTTTTCCCGCCAATTGGCGACGCTGATCGGCGCAGGGCTTCCGCTCTTGCGCAGTTTGCAAATCCTCCGCGAGCAAGTGGAAGACAAGAATCTTAAGGATGCGCTGATAGGAATCACCGAATCCGTCGAAGGCGGCAGCACGCTCTCCGAAGCCATGGCGAAATACCCTCGCATTTTCAACCGGCTCTATGTGAACATGGTCAAAGCGGGAGAGATCGGCGGCGCGTTGGAGCAGGTTCTCGACCGTCTCGCCATGTTTCAGGAAAAAAGCCAGGCGGTCCGCTCCAAGGTCAAGGGCGCGATGTGGTATCCCGCCGTCGTCATCACCATTGCGATGTCCGTCGTGGCGATCATCATGATCTTCGTCGTTCCCAAGTTCGCGGATATGTTTTCCGGACTGGGAGCGGAGTTGCCCTATCCCACACAGGTTTTAATTAACATCAGCCACGGCTTAGTGGATTATTGGTATATTCCTCTCGCCGCGATCATAGGGATCATCGTATTGTTCAAATTAATGGCGAGCACCAATCAAGGGCGCTATATTATCGACCGCGTTTTGCTCAGGCTGCCCATCTTCGGCGGCATTGTGCAAAAGTCGGCCATCGCCCGTTTCGCCCGTACCTTCGGAACACTGCTGGATACGGGCGTTCCCATTCTGCAAACGCTATTGATCGTTAAAGATACGTCAGGCAACGAAGTGATTTCCCGCGCCATGGTGGAGATTCACTCTTCCATCCGCGATGGAGATACGGTTTCGGAACCGATGAAAGCGTTCCCCATCTTTCCTCCCCTTGTGGTTCATATGGTGGCAGTCGGCGAGGAGACGGGCGCTTTGGATCAGATGCTGATTAAAGTGGCGGAAGCTTACGAACGCGAGGTCGATGATGCGGTCGAAGGTCTCGCCAAACTCATCGAACCGTTGCTGATCGTTATGTTGGGAGGCATCATCGGCGGCGTCGTCGTCGCGCTCTACCTCCCCATCTTCAACATTTCCAACGTTATCGGAAAATAATCGAAATTTTAGCCAATACAAAGAATACGCCCCGTTGAATTTTTCCAGCGGGGCGTTGTTTTTTATCTTTACTCTTTTGGCTATTCGCTCCTGAAGGTATAATATAAAACTTGCCATTTTGCGAATGAGATAGATGATCCCGCCGCGATCGGCGGTCGAACGATGTTGAAACCGATTTATAACGATGTCGCCGATTTCAACGCGCCAGTCAGGAAAATATGTCGTCAAACAAACCTCTAATCGTTCAAAGCGATAAAACCGTTTTTCTCGATGTCGACTCCGATGGTTACGAAGAAGCTCGCGATATACTTGGCGCTTTCGCCGAACTGATTAAATGCCCCGAACATATTCATACTTACGTCATAACCCCTCTATCGCTTTGGAATGCAGCCAGCGCCGGCTTGACGGCGGAGGAAGTCGTGCAAAATTTAGAGAAGCATTCCCGCTACGCCATTCCCGGCAATGTGAAGGTGGATATCGTCGAGTATATGGGGCGGTATGGTAGGCTCCTCCTTGAAAAAGAAAACGGACGGCTATTGCTGCGCAGCCAGGACTCTTCCTTATTGGATGAAATTGTCCGTCATAAAAAGACGCAGCCCTATATCGGCGAACGGCTGAATGCCCATACGGTGGAAATCGGCGGCGATTATCGCGGCCATCTCAAGCAGAATCTGCTGAAAATCGGATTTCCCGTCAAGGACCTGGCCGGTTACGTGGAAGGCTCGCCGTTGGATATCACGCTGCGCGAGCAAACCTTGGGAGGACGTCCTTTCTATTTGCGCGATTACCAGCGTTCCGCCGTTTCCGTATTCTATCGCGGCGGCGGGGCGGACGGGGGAAGCGGCGCCATCGTATTGCCTTGCGGCGCGGGAAAGACTATCATCGGCCTCGGCGTCATGGCGGAAATGAAGCGGCAAACCTTGATCTTGGTCACCAACATCGTCGCCTTGCGGCAATGGCGCCGCGAAATTCTGGATAAAACCTACTTGGACGAAAGCGCCGTTTGCGAATACAGCGGCGAATGCAAAGAGATCGGTCCCATCACCCTCGCCACCTATCAAATTTTAACCTTCCGTAAAAATAAAGAAGAAGATTTTCCTCATCTGAAGGTATTCGAAGCTCAGGATTGGGGATTGATTATTTATGACGAGGTGCATCTGCTTCCGGCGCCGGTATTCCGCATCACCGCCGATATCCAGGCGCGGCGGCGGCTGGGATTGACCGCTACGCTTATCCGCGAGGATGGTTTGGAGACGGACGTCTTCAGTTTGATCGGACCCAAATGCTACGACGTTCCTTGGAAAGTTTTGGAAAAACAAGGGTGGATCGCTACGGCGGAATGCCATGAAATCCGGACGCCGATGGCGCCGGAACTGCGGCATGAATACGTCGTCTCCCCCCCGCGGGAACAATACCGCATCGCCTCGGAAAATCCGTTGAAATTGGACGTATTGGAAAAATTGCTCTATCGCCATAAAGACGACCGCGTGTTGGTCATCGGCCAGTATTTGCGCCAACTGAAAATCGTCGCCAGCGTTTTCCATCTTCCCCTGATTACGGGGCAAACGCCGAACTTGGAGCGGGAAAAATTATATGCTCGATTCCGGACGGGAGAAATCGGCGGACTTGTGGTTTCGAAGGTAGCCAATTTCGCCGTGGATTTGCCGGAAGCGAATATCGCCATCCAGATTTCCGGATCCTTCGGCTCACGCCAAGAAGAAGCCCAACGCCTGGGACGAATCTTACGCCCAAAAGCGGAGGGCGCGATCGCTCACTTTTATACGATCGTCACCCGCGACAGCAACGAAGGCGAATTCGCGCAAAAACGGCAACGCTTTTTAGCCGAACAGGGATATCAATATTCCATTCAAAACATGGAAGACGATCGCGGCTTGGCAAACCGGATTTTGACGATCGTTCCCGGTCGAGCATCATGAACTTATCCAACCTTCTGGTTCATCTCCCCCATGAACAGCTGCAACGGCTGGCAGACGAATTCGGCCTTTCTTCGTTGACGCCCTCCAAACGCAATTTGTTGCAGGCGCTTATGGTTCGCTATCGCGATCGGGATTTCTTGGCGGAGGTTTTGACGGAATTGCCCGCTTCCTGCCGCAGACTGCTGCGGACATTGGTTTTTTTTGTCGATTCGGATAACGGATTGATTCGCATCCCTGAGGAATTGCGGCAAGCCTGGCGCGGCGAAACTCCTCTCTCGGAACAATGGCTGATTCTGTACGAAAAAGGATTTCTTTTCCCTGCCGGTTCGGAATACCCGGACGCCGTTATGCTTCCGGACGAAATCCGGCGCAATTTGCGGACGTTGTTTTTTTCCCAAACCGGCCGTCTATCGCCGCAGGGAGAAATGAAATGGGATGACGCCCGTTTGCAGGACGATGCGCTGGAATCAATTTTTCATCTGCTCTGCCTTCTGCGCCGCGTCCGCGCCAAACGGACGCAAAAGGGGGAAATCCACAAAAAAATCGTCGATCGATGGCGGCAACGGATTGGAATTGACTCTGGAGGCGGCGATTTGTTCGCCTTTGCCTTCGAGTATTGTCTGCAAAAAGGTTTATTGATCGATCGCCAAAACAAATACGTCCTTGCGCCTTCGGCGGAAGATTGGATGGCGCAAAACGAAGAAGAAATGCGGCGCGATCTATGGCGTCATCTCTTGCGGCGACGCATCCTTGGCGACTTCGGATTCCAACAACTGGCCATCGTTCTGTTAACGGCGGAGAAATCCGTTTGCGAAAGCGGGGGAACGCCGTTGTTTCTTTTGAAGGATTTGGAGAAGGAGTTTTTACGGGGCATCCATCCCAAGGATATGCTGCAATTGGATCCATCTCGATCCATACAAGAATCCATGCGGCGGCTGCAATCGCTTGGACTTCTACGGATGAATCATGGCGAAGAACCTGCATTTCATTTCACTCCCGCAGGCGTTCATATTCTGTTTGGAAGGGAAATTCTCGAACCTGCTCAAGAACCTTCCTCCGCACTATGCGTTCTGCAGCCGAATTATGAATTGCTGGCGCCTCCGACGGCGGAGTATTCGATCTTGTGGAAACTAGACCGGATGGCGGAGTTCAAGCGGCGGGATGTTATGACGACGTTTCAGTTGACGCAAAAAAGCGTCGTCGGCGCATTGCGCGCCGGATGGGACGCTGGCGAGATGATCTCATTCTTGGAAACGGCCGCAGGAGGAAAAATTCCCGAAAACGTGCGCTACAGCCTGGAGGATTGGCGCCGCAAGTATGGAAGAATCAAACTGTATCGAACCGTCCTGGTGGAATGCGACGCGCCGGAATTGGCCGACGAAATGCTGCACGTGCCCGAAGTGAAGGATTTGCTGGGCGAGCGGGTGTCGGAACGGCATTTCGTTCTGCCGGAATCTAAAGCCAAATTACTGATGAGGGCGCTGCAAGAACGCGGTTACGAACCGTCCGCCGCCCGTAAATTGTCGGAAGAGGATTGACGGTTGGGTGGCAAAGGCATGGCGCAGCCTGCCTTTACTCTTCTATCGAAATTTCGTGTCCCAGCCTTGAAAGGCTGGGCTTTTTTTAAATGCCCCTTTAAAGGGGCAAACGGTAATAGCCCGCCGTTTTAACGGCGGGTTGGCTTGCGCCGCTCTGGAAAAATTCATTCAACTTGCGGACGAGACGTCCGCACTCCCAGACTGCGTAACATGGATTTAAAACTATGGAACCGCGAAAAATCCGCGTATTGATGTTGACCACCGATTCCGAAATCTGCGGAACCGAGCGGATCATTTTATCCCTGTTGCGCCATATCGACCGGAGCCGGTTCGAACCATCGTTGGTTACGCTTTTCGGCCCTGGCGATTTGATCGATGCGGCAAAAGAGTGGGGCGTTCCCGGCGTCAACCTGAAACTGCGCGAAGAATCTCTCTGGAAAGGTCTGGCCGCCTGGCGCCGTTTGCTTCGTGAGTTTCAGCCGGATGTCATTCAAAGCCTGCTGATTCATTCCAACCTTCTTGGCCGTTTGACGGTTTTATTTCGACGAAAAATCAAGTTATTGTCCGGCATCAGTACGGTTTATACTGTCGAAGGATACGGGCGGCTTTACGCCTGGATCGAACGGCTCACTCATCCTTTGGATACCCTTTACGTCGTCAATTCCGAATTGGGACTCGACAAGGTGCTCCATCTCATCCGCTTGCCGGGAAAAAAGATCGCTTTGGTTCATAATGGCATCGAAACAACCGTAGATGAAGGCGATTCGGAAAAACTTCGCTGCGAGGTTCGGCGGGAATTCGGTTTAGCGGAAAACCATCTTGTCGCGGGCATCGTGGCGCAAATGCGTCCTGCCAAGCGTCATGATTTGCTAATCCAAGCGGCAGCTAGGTTGAAGATGCGGTTTCCCGAACTTCGTTTATTATTTGTCGGACAAGGGGAGATGGAATCGGCTTTGCGTGACTTGGCCGAAAAAGAAGGCGTAGCCGAGGAAACGATTTTCGCTGGATATCGCCATGACGCCCGCCGAATTCTTTATGGGATGGATATCTTCGCATTGCCCTCGGACGTCGAAGGCGAACCGGTCTCTCTAATGGAAGCAATGGATGCTGGTCTACCGGTAATCACCGCCCGCACGGGAGGGATTCCTGAAATCGTGGAAGAGGGCAAGTCGGGCTTGATTTTTACGCCGAAAGATTTGGATGGGTTGGAGATAGCATTGGCGGAATTGTTAAACGACGGGGATAGAAGACGGCGTATAGGCCAAGCGGCGAAAAATCGGATCCGCGAGGCCTTTTCCGCCGAGCGTATGACGGCGCAGTTCGAGGATTTGTATCAGCGCTGTATGCAAAGTTAAAGCCTGCGCCTTCTCATTCCGCAAAAGGCGCAGGCTAGTAATTTTATATCGCTATTCGAATCGCTCGTTCCGGTTTAGCGGGCTTGACGAACACCAAAGAATTCGTCCCGGCGATTGACCTTCCAGCAGCTTTCGTCGTGGCAGGTCTCGAGGGGCTTCTCTTCGCCCATAGAGCGGGTAACGATCCGTTCCGCCGCAACGCCTTTTTCCATTAGGAAGTTCTGCGCCGATTTGGAACGCCGTTCGCCGAGCGCCATGTTGTATTCGTTGGTGCCGCGCTCGTCGCAATGGCCTTCAATAACGACGAGGAATTCGGGATGGGCGACCAAATAGGCGGCGATTTTGGTCAAGCAATCGATCCACTCCGGCTTGATATCCGACTTATCGTAATCGAAGTGAATCCGGTCGCAGATTCCCGCCGGCGCATCAGGCAATTTGGAGAAAGGAACCTCTTCGCCTAGGGGCGGACGATCCGTTGGTCCTTCCGACGGCGGCGGCGGCGGAGTTCCCGCTTTTTCCGCGCGAGCATAAGCGCCTTTTCCCGCCGTTCCTTTTGTCGCGCAACCCGTCATAAGACCGGCTATCAACAAAAGAACCATTACAGTCAAGACTGTGCTTTTCATCTTTGTCATCTTAATTAGAACCTCCCAGTTCTTCTAAAATAAATCTATTCGTTAATAATTTTCCGAATATTCTTTTTCTCTTCGAAAACAACCGTACAAGTTTGACACTCTAACTCTCTAGAATCAAGTGGTTTTTCACCGGCCTATTCATGCTTCGATCATTCGAGAACAGGATGTCATATTCTTTGTTTTTCTTCAACCATGCGCCGCTAATTTACGCGATTTTTTTTTCATTTTCTATACTCAATCCAGTCCCTAGAGGAGAGAAATCGCTAAATTCACGATTTTCCCATTTCTTTTGGGCCGTCTTCGCAAAATATCTCTATTGCGTTTCGGTTGAAAAAGCAATTGGATTTCCCTATTGCAAAAGGAGAGATAAGAAACGTAAGACGGCGCCATTCGCCATAAAAAGAATTGCGGCGAACGGCGTTTATCGGCATCGCCTCGCAAGATAAGGAAGGAACGAGCGTCCATAAGCGGCGGCTAAGATCAGCCATAACAAACCACAATAAATTCATCATAAGCGCATATCGCCCGCTCATAGAAGAGAGTAATCCTTAAAACTTAAAATATGTAAGTTAAAAAAGAACCTATTCCCAAAATTGTATATATAATTTATCTCAACCGTTGCCGGTTTGCAAGCAAAGCAGCGCCTTTCGAAAAAAAAACGCGATCAAATTCTTACTTAGGCGACCAGGCGGGGGATAAATTATCACCGCCCAGATAGGTAACGCGGTAATTTCTCATCCCCTTGTCGCCGATGAAGATCAGCCGTCCCGGCTCGCTGGGAGCGATGAAAATATCGTATTTCCCCAATCGGTTGGAAGCGTAGGCGATATATTTGCCATTCGGCGACCAGGATGGATTGTGATTTTCCCCTACGTGTTCCGAGATCATTTGCAGGTCCGAACCGTCCTGCCAAACCGAAAAGATGTCGGATTGCAGGGAATCGAAAAAGCCGGTAAAGGCGATGCGGAAATCTTTTTTGTTCTGTTTTTTGTTATCGATGGGAACGGGCGACCATTGGGGCGTGTCGCATTTGCGCTGCCCGCCGTCGACGTAGGATATCCGGCGGATATTCGCGCCATTGGCGTCCATTACGTAAATCTGGGGCTTGCCGTTGCGGTCGGACGTGAAGGCGATTTGATTTCCGTCCGGCGAGACGTCGGGCGCTTCGTCGATGGCGTCGTTGTTCGTATGCGTCAGGCGGACGGGTTTTCCTCCCGTGCGGGGAATCCGATAAATTTCCTGATTGCCGGGAGCGGAAAGCGACAGGGCCAGATTCTGGCCGTCGGGATACCAGCGGGGGGTCGTGTTAGTACCCAAAAATTTCGCCAGCGTGAAGACCTTTCCCGTAGCCACATTTTGGATAAAGCAATCCGGCCATTCGTTTTTAAAGGAGACATAAGCAAGATCGGCCCCATCGGGCGACCAATCGGGGAAAAGAGTAATTGAGTTAAAATAGGTGAGTTGGATGAGGCTGTCTTTCCATCCGTCGTAATCGATGAGATAAAGTTCCTTGATGCGTTTGACGCTGTTGTGATTGACGAAGGCGATTTTTGTTTCCGTAATGGGTTCGATTAAACCATTGGTGAGTTCGCCGATAATTTGCGCTGTGGCTCGATGTCCGGCGCGGCGCAAGTCTTTCGCCCCAAAGGGAGGATGGGGATCGGCGCCATAGGCTGTGCCGATGGCTCGTTTCCCATCCACGAGATCGTATACGAGCAAATTGAGTTGATATTTTCCTTCGCCTCTAGGCACAAGGACGGTTTCCACCACGTATTCGGGCATGTCGTCCTGGAATTTCAATTGTTTCCATTGAGCGTAATCGAAGGTATTGTTCTGCTTGTCCTGCTGGATCAGGATGGCGGCTTGCGGCGTTTCGGGGAAAACTTGGAAAGCGTCGGCAAAAGCTAAGTCGAAAAGGAATAGATCGTAGAGTTCCTGAATGATTTTTTCCTGATCGGCGAACGGCGTTTCCGCTTGCGGTTTTGTCACCAGAAGCGGCGGCTTCCGCAAATCGGCGATGATAGGACCGAATTCCTGGATGTTTTCCGTTTGGCCGGTTGCAATGAATCCCGCAAAAACCACTGCGGACAATAAATACTTATTTAACGTTAATCCTTTCATCTTAATCCCTCAACTTTTCATTCCATAGGTAGGATAAATGGAAATTTCGCCCGGATGCTTCCGTCGGCGTATTCGGGCGGGAGTTTCAATAATCCGCTCGTAAGCTTGATGGCTTCGATCACCGATTCGTCCGACAAAGTCCATCCGGATGATTGTTCGATAATGATATCGGAAATCAGTCCGTCTTTATAGATCGTGAAACTGGCTACAGTAACATATTCCCGCCGTTCGGGGCGGCGTACGGCGGGAGCGCGCCAATTTTGCCGTAAATAATATTGCAGCATGGCGGCGTAATTGCTGAAATCGACGTTGGAGTTTCCCGTTTCCAGCGTCATTTTGGCTTCCGTCGTAGAAGCGGACTTCACAATCGGCGCGGAAGCGGACTCCACAATGGCCGGAACCTCGGACAAAGGTATCAGTTTCTCCGTGGGAATGGGAGTAAACGCGGGCGGCGTTGGCGTGGGCGTACCCGCTTTTTTGGGCGTTGGCTTCTGCGTTGGAATCTTTTTCTTCGTAGGCGCCGGCGTGGGCGTATTTTTTTTCGATAGTGCGTCTTTTAAAAGTTCTTTGATGTTATTGAGTTCCGGCTTTTCTTTTATCGGCTCCGGTTCTTTTTTTACTTCCGGCTCCGGCGGCTTAGGTTCGGGCGGTTTGGGTTCCGGCGGCTTTTGCGGTTGCGGGGCGGGTTGTTGTTGGGCTTGATCTTGAAACGGTTGCAACGATACGGGAATGAATTGGTCCGTTATCAATTGATAACGCGAGCGGGGCGGCAAAATAAGAATGCAGAAGACGCCGATATGAATCAGGAAGGAAACGATGATGGATGTCCGCTCGTTCATGATTTCGTTCCCGTTTTTCTATCGCGAAAGGCGGAAAAAAAACGACGCTGCAAAGATGGGCGCATTCCTTTATGGCTCTTGCTTCAAGAGGGTCATGGGAAGCATGATTTTATTGAATCCGGCTTCTTTGGCGCCGGAGGAAACAAAGGCGAAATTCTCGACCAGGCTCCGTTTATCCACCCGGATGAAGATTTCCTCTTCAGGATAGTCCGCCTTCAATCCTTTCAGTTTTCCGACAAGTTCCTCTTTGTTGATAGGAGCCCCGTTGACGGAAATTTTTCCGAATTGATCGACGCCGACGATGATTTTTTCTTTTCCCGTCGCCGTAACGTAACCCACTTCGGGCACCTGGATGTCCAGACCGGTTTGAACGAAATTGGAAACGAGGATGAAAGAGATCAACAGCACCATGACAACGTCGATTAGGTTCGTCATGTTGACGTCGGCCAAGGCTTCCGTGCGATAACGGACTTTACGTAACGACACTGGTTTTCTTCCTTAGCATCAGTTTTTCGGGTTGCTTGCGGTAGGCTCCGACAACGATTTGCCGGTCGAAATGGTTGATGATTTCGCTGGAAAAGCTTTCCAGTTCCGTTTCGATGTTTCTCACGGCGCGGAGAATCCCGTTATGAGCGAAAACGGCTGGAATGGCCACGAGTAACCCTACTACTGTGGTCAAAAGGGCTTCCGAGATGCCGGGGCCGACCGTCTGCAGCGTGATGTTTTGCTCCATGCCCATTTGGTGAAACGTGAGGAAAACGCCCCACACAGTGCCGAGAAGGCCCAGCAGCGGCGAAACGCTGGCCGTAGTCGCCAAGAACGTCGTCCCTCGTTCCCAGCGTTCTTTTTCGAGTTCGATGGCGCGATCCAAGGTTCGTTCCAAGGCGGGAATGACGGGACGGTCGGCGATAATGCAATTTCTTTCCCTGTCCAGCGTCGCCCAAAGCCTCAGCTCTTCATACGCCGATACGAAAAGACGCGCAGGGCTGTTGGCGGGAAGAATGCCTTCTTGCGACAGCGCTACGATATTGCCCTCCAATTTATTGAAAAGTTGCCGGAAGAGTTGAGCGCGTTTTTTTTCCGCGCGCAGATCGAATACTTTCTTGAGGATGAGTCCCCAGGTAATGACGGAAAGCGCAAAAAGGCTGATATAAACGGATAAGCCGATAAACGAACTATCGCGCATTTGCCGCAACGCATCGCCGAGTTGAGAGAAAATAATCCATTGAAACAAATGGCCATTCATTTGGTTATGACGCCTCTTTTCGGTTCTAGGTAATCCAATTCTCTTACAAAAAACGATCTCATCGAGCGAGCAAACAAATTTCCGGCGGCGAAAAGAAGGAAAAAATACGGCGGCGAATTGCTAGAAACAGGTCTTTCCCTCATACCGCAAGATTTCGCTCAGATAAACGTAGACGGCATTGTCCCCATAACGAAAATCCAGCGAAATAGACGAAAAAGCCAAACAATATTATACGTCCAAGACGGTTTTCGAAAACCTCTCGGCGGTCTTTCCCGGCGCTGTTTTGGGGCGCTGCAACGAAGCGCGAAAAAACGCCGTTCCATAAATGATACGTTTTTTTGATGTTCGGATGAAGGAGATTATATGAATTTTAATTTAAAAATTTTGCAAACCTCAAAACGAAATCCTAAAACGATCCCATTGTTTTATAAAGAATAAAAGAAACCGCCCGATACTTTTGTGTATGAATGAACCATTCTTAGCAGCCGGTTAAAGGACGTAAGGATGACGCCTTGCCTAGATAAAACTGGATATTTCCCTCTGGTTTAGGGTATGCGCAGGCGTTGTCCAAGTCTATTTTGAGAAGGATTGTCGATTCCATTCAAATCTTGAATGGCCTTCATATCGACGCCGTACTTCGCGGCGATGCTGGAGAGCGTATCGCCGCTTTCAACGACGTGAAATTTACCCGATGCGCTCTCCTTGGCATTGTTCTCTTTCGTAGAGGGCGCCGCGGTTTTGGCGTCGGCGGGAACTTCGGCGCCGAGTTCTTTAAGAATTTTTTTGTAGATGGCTTTCGTGTTCTCATCCATAGCGTCGATTCGTTTATTCAACCGCGCTTCCAGACTTTCGATCGATTGCTGCGCTTGCCGATATTCAGAAGCCGAACTTCGCTTGAGGTCGTTGACGCTTTTGGATAGGTTATCGATTACGCTGGCTAATTGTTCTTGCTTCTCGTCGCCCGATCTTCGCAAATCCTGAGTCAGATTGGCTGTTTCCGAGGAGAAGGAATCGAGACGGCTGACGCGATCCTGCAAGCTGGCAAGGTCTTTTTCCACTTTTCCCAAACGAGAAGATATTTGTTCCAACAAATTCGTCAGGTTCGTTTGGGTAAAACGGATATCGCGCAGCGATTGATTGACCGTCTCGTTAACGTCCTTGAGAGCGCCCGTCGTTTGAGCGGTTTCCAAAGTGTCTTGTTGTTCCATGCGACGCATCTTAGCGTCCATATCTTGGACGGATTCCTGAAGCTGGACGATTTCCTTGGAGGCGCAGGAAGACAATATCCCTGCCGAGAGGACAAGAAAAAAACAGCGAAAAGCAGAACTTGTTCCGTTCATGATGGAAATCCTTCAACTTTCTAAAAGAATAGAGTATCCTCAAGAAGCGATAGGTTGTATAATACTTAAGATACTATAACAACAGCGGATATGAATACAAGAACTTAATTCGGTATCCGCCGGTAATTCCCAAAGGTTAAGTTATCGCCCTGACTCGACAGACTGAATTTTTTACCAAGGCAGTTGGCCGATGAACGACGTAAATCCAAACGCCGGATCGCCTCTCGAAGAGAAAAAGCCGGAACAAGAGGCATTTGTCTGGGGAGACGGGATCGGTCTCGAAGTTTCCGCCAGCAAAATGTCCGCTACGCTGGAGATCAAACTCGAAGCGGCGGAACACTATACTCCTGAAGATATCCTGAAGTATCTAGGCGACAATAATCTTGCCACTTCCGTCGACTCCGACGCCATTCGCAGGATATTCGACGAGGGTCTCTTCAATCAATCCGTAGCAGCAGCTCGCGGAATCCCACCCAAAGACGGCGAAGACGGTTATGTCGATTGGTCGATCGATCTGTCGATTTTGGAAGGCGCCAAACTCGTCGAAAAAGGCGGGCGCGTCGACTGGAAAGAGAAGCATCACGTCTTGCAAGTCGCGGCGGATCAAAAATTAGCCGTTCTCGCAGATCCTACGCCTGGGGAAGCGGGCGTGAACGTCTATGGGGAAGAGATTCCGCCGAAACCGGGAAAACCGGCGAAATTCCCGGCGGGCAAGGGATTGCGCATCAACGAAGACGGGACGGAATTGTTTGCGGAAATTACGGGCGCCGTATCCATGGTGGATGGAAAGGTTTCCGTAAGTCCCATCCTCAACATTCAAGGCGACGTCAGTTTGAAAACGGGGAATATCAATTACCAGGAGACGGTGGAAATTTCCGGCGGCGTGTTAAGCGATTTTAAAATTATTGCGGGACAGGATATTCACATTAACGGACTCGTGGAAGCGGCGGAATTGACCGCGGGGGGGAACATTTATATCGCCGGCGGCATTCAAGGGTACGAAAAAGCCAAAATCCGCGCCGGGGGCGATGTCGTCGTCAAATACATCAATAATGCCTTTGTAGAAGCGGGCGGCGACGTCGTCGTCAATGGCGCCATATCGAATTCCAATGTGCGCGCGAAGAAAAGTGTTATCGTGAGCGGCAGCAAAGCGGTTGTCGTGGGGGGACGCATCAGTGCGGAAAAAGAGATTTCCGCCTCCGTCATCGGCTCGGAAATCGGATCGAAAACATCGTTGGAACTCGGCCAGGATTTAGTCGCGTTGATTAACTCCATGAAGGATGAAGAAAAAAAGATGGAGTCCCTCGCGGCGAATTATAAAAAAATGCAGCAAGCGAACCATACGTTGAACGAATTGCGGGATAAGGGAAAGATCACGCCGCAGCAGGAAGAACTGCGGTTGAAAATTATCCGCAGCGGGCTGCATCTTCAAGCCCAGGTTAAAAAAATGAAGAACGACATTCATCTGATGGAGAAACAGGTGGAAACAGGCCGTTCCCAGCAAAAAGGCATTGCGGCGAGAGAAGTGGCCTGGCCAGGCGTGATGATCTCCATCATGGGAAATCTCTTTCCTGTAAAAGCCATGACCTCAAAAGCCATTTTCGCTCTGCGGGGAAGAGAGATCGAAGTTTTCGCCTACAAAGAAGAAGATACTAAAAAGAAAACGGAAAAAGCCGAAAAATAATACCAATCACTATTAAATTCGTTGCTTTTAAAATTCCTCTCCCAAGATGGGGAGAGGTTAGGTGAGTGTTGATATTATTAGACTTATAATTCCATCACCCTAACCCTCTCCCAGAGGGCGAGGGAATTATGAGTTACAATATTATTGCAGGTGGGTATAAAAACATCTATAGTCAAGACCTATCCCCGCCTAATAACGAACCCAATCCGCCCAACAATCCCCCGCCCGCCGTGCTGTCGTCTTTACTGCCTCCGGCGGCGCTGTAAATGCGGTTGGCGAGCCGCGAGAAGGGCAGCGTTTGCAGTAAGGCGCGGCCCGGCCCCGTCAAACGGGCGAGAAAAAGCCCTTCGCCGCCGAATAAACTGGTTTTCAATCCTCCCGCCATTTGGATGTCGTATTGAATGGAATCGTCGAAGGCGACCAAGCAGCCGGTATCGACCAACAGGACCTGTCCCGGCCCCAGTTCTTCCGTAACCAACGTTCCTCCCGCATGGATGAAGGCGGTTCCATGCCCCCGGACTTTTTGCAGAATGAATCCTTCGCCGCCGAAGAAGCCTGCGCCCAGTTTTCTCGTAAAAGCGATCGTAACATCGATGTCGCCGTGACTGCAGAGAAAAGCGTCCTTCTGGCAGAGAACGGCATTGCCCTTCAATTCAAAGACATGGATTTTTCCCGGATAGGGCGCGGCGAACGCCACCTTGCCGCCGCCGGAGGGCGACGTAAACGTCGCCAGAAACAGACTCTCGCCGGTCAACATGCGCCCGATGCTTTTAAAAAAACCGCCTTGCATCTTGCTGTCAAAGCGGACGGCGTCGTTCATGTACATCATCGCTCCCCCTTCCGCCCGGATTTCATCGGAGGAGTCGAGGTGGATCAAAGCCATTTGCATGTCATCGCCCAGGATTTCGTATTTCATGATTTTTTCTCTTTCGGCGAAAGGGATATCGGCGCCAACTTTTTTGAAACTTCAGCGTAGAAGAAGCTTCCAGCCTCTTGAAAGGAGAAAGAGCCAGGATGGCTCTTCTACTTTTTCGCCGGATATAGAAAGAAATAATGCGGAGGAGGAGGGATTCGAACCCTCGATACAGTTACCCGTATACCCGCTTTCGAGGCGGGCGCCTTCAACCGCTCGGCCACCCCTCCGGGACCTTGAGGCTTTTTGTACGAATCTAACGTTGCTTATCGTAGCCGTTCGAAGAAATCTTTCAATAACTCCTCGCAGGCTTCCCGCAAAATTCCCGAATGAACCAGAACCTGATGGTTCAACCGGGCGTCTTCGGCGATCTGGTACAGACTTTCGATTCCCCCCGCCTTGGGATCGGGAGCGCCGTAATATAAATGCGCAATGCGGGCGGCCACGATAGCTCCAGAGCACATAACGCACGGTTCCAGCGTGCAATAAAGGGAGCATTCATCCAACCGCCAACTCCCAATCTGGGCGGCGGCGTCCCGCAAGGCGAGTATTTCCGCATGGCCGGCGGGATCGTTCTTTTCTTCCCGTTGATTCCGTCCCCGTCCGATGACGGCGCCGTTTTTCACAATGATCGCTCCCACCGGCGCGTCTCCAAAGGCTTGCGCGATTTTAGCTTGATTGAGCGCCAGGCGCATGAAATATTCGTGAGAAACGATTGGAGGCATTCGGTTCCGGCTCCCTTATTTAAGCTGGAATGAGTATATGAATAAAAATTGACCGGCGAAGGCCGGTTGATTATATAGCCAATTGGCGTTTGGATGCAATCTTTTCTTCTCGCCGCGCCATCATAGCCAATCTTTTAAGGATATGTTTTGGGGAAATCTCTTTATATATGGTTAAAAATTTATCCTTAATAATAGATAATTATCTAATCATTGCCATAGATTCCAAATTTGGGATTTGGTAGATGCATCTAATCTGCGATGTACAGATATGAGAGATTTCGAGAAATAATTGATGCTATCCACCGGTATTTTTTCTAGCGGTATTCTTACAAGGAAATATTGAGTCGATTGAATCTCAAGAAAGGGACGATAAAATAGGGAAAAATATTAATTATAATAATATAAAATTATAATATGCAATCAAAAAAAGTTAAATTATTTTTCGATTAAAGGGAATTTTCTTTTTTTCATGAATTGACATTATAGAAAATTTAACTATGATTTAATTGGATGTCGAGAAATATTTTTACGGCTTCTATCCCGCCAATAACCCATTCGAGACAGCCTTGGAAGTAGTGATAATGGGTATACTTAATTCGCCAGGCGTTTTTTTGTTTATCCCTTCGAACAACCGTGAGAGGAGAGATTCTCATGCGAGATTGGCTCGTGCAACAAAGAATTAAATTCAAAATGGTGGGTGGAAGAAAGTCCCATCTTGTAACGAATTGGGAAATTCAACGTAAAATGAAATACGAGGAAGAGTTGGATCCTCAATTCGCCCAAGACGTTGTAAAGAAACTTGGCAGCGACAATCTCTTCGGCTGCATTCAATGCGGAACGTGCAGCGCCACTTGCCCGGTAAGCCATCACATGGATTATTCTCCCCGGCGGATTATCGCCATGACGCGCGCAGGTTTCAAAGACGAAGTCATGCGCAGTTTCACCATTTGGCTCTGCGCTTCGTGCTACTCCTGCACCGTGGGATGCCCCAAGGAGATCAAAATCACGGAATTGATGTACACCCTAAAACAGAAGGCGATCGAAGAAAAAGTCTATCCCAGCCGTTTTCCCATTCCCGTTTTGGCGCGGGAATTCGCCCGCACTGTCCGCAACTTCGGACGCAACCATGAAGGTTTGCTGTTATTGCGCATGTTTCTAAAAACCAATCCCTTCAAATTGTTCACCATGAGCGGGCTTGGCTCGAAATTGTTCTTTAAAGGGCGGCTGGAGATCATGCCCCATACGATTAAGGGCAAGCAGCAGTTGCTCAACATTCTTCATGCCGTTGAGAATGGGAATGGAAACGGAAACCATGGCCAGTAATGGCAAAGTTATGGCTGGAGAGAAACCGATGAAATATTTCTATTACCCAGGTTGTTCGTTAAAAAGTACTGGCAGAGCCTATGAGGAATCGCTGCTGGAGGTCTTCAAGGCGTTGGACGTGGATTTGCAAGAGATCGACGATTGGAATTGCTGCGGAGCGACGGCGTATATGGCCGTCGACGATATGAAAGCCAGCGCCCTGGCCGCTCGAAACCTGGCCTTGGCGGAAATGCAATCGAACGGCGACGGCGCCCAAATTATTGCTCCATGCAGCGCCTGTTATCTCGTTTTATTAAAAGCGCAAAAGGCGATCAAAGAGAAAAAGGAAAAAGCCAACGTTCTTCTCGAAGCCATGAAAAATAATGGATTGTATTACACGGGAAAAGCCAAGGTTCGCCATCCCTTAGACGTTCTCGTCAACGATATCGGTCTGGAAAAAATCGCCGCCCGGACGCAGAAGCCGCTCAAGGGCATGAGAATCGCCAGCTATTACGGCTGCCAGTTCGTCCGGCCCTATTCCACGTTCGATGAGCCATACAATCCCCAAACGATGGATATGTTAATGGCGGCGTTAGGCGCGGACATCGTCGATTGGCCGTTGAAAACCCGTTGCTGCGGGGGCACGTTGACCGGCACCATCGAAGCCATCGGGCAACGGCTCAGTTATATTCTGCTCAAAGAAGCGGAGAAGCGCGGCGCCGACGTCGTCGCCACCGCTTGTCCTCTCTGCCAGTTCAATCTGGAATGCTATCAGGACAGTATGAATCGTACTTTCGAAGACAATCTGAATTTGCCCGTCGCTTATTTTACTCAACTAATGGGCCTCGCTTTCGGAATTTCCGAGAAAACGTTGGGCTTCGAGCGCTTGTTTGTTCCCTTGAAAACCAAGGCGGCCGTGTGATGCCAATTCCTAATAAGATTGCAACTTATAATTCCCTCTCCCTCTGGGAGAGGGTCAGGGTGAGGGGATAATAAGTCTAATAATATCAACCCTCACCTAACCTCTCCCAATCTTGGGAGATGGATTTTAAAAACGACAAATTCAAAGGCGATTGGTATAAGGAGGAGGCGAACGTGTCAACGCATCAGTATAAAAACAACGGAGACGCCCCGCGCATCGGCGTATACATCTGCCATTGCGGCATGAACATCGCTTCGAAATTGAACGTCGCCGAATTGGCGGAATACGGAAAAATCCTGCCCAACGTCGCCGTCAGCCGCGACTATAAATTCATGTGCTCCGATCCCGGTCAGGAGATGATTCAAAAGGATATCCAGGAATTCAACCTGAACCGCATCGTCGTCGCCTCGTGCTCCCCGCTGTTGCACGAAAAAACATTTCGCCAGGCGGCGGCGGATGGCGGGCTGAATCCCTTTTACTTCCAGATGGCCAACATCCGGGAGCATGTCAGCTGGGTGACGAAAGATTTCAAGGAAGCGACGGATAAGGCGAAAGCGCTCGTAAGCGCCGCCGTTCGCCGCGTCGCCCAGCATCAGGCGTTGGAAAAGAAGCGGGTTCCCGTCCATTCCGATGTGGTCATCGTCGGCGGCGGCATCGCCGGCATCCATGCGGCTCTAACGATCGCCAATTCCGGGCGCAAGGTTTACCTTATCGAACGCCAGCCGACCATCGGCGGGCATATGGCCATGTTCGATAAAACCTTCCCCACGCTGGATTGCGCCGCCTGCATCCTCACGCCGAAAATGTCCGCCGTGAAAAATCACCCCAATATCACTCTTTGGTCCTATTCCGATGTGACCAAGGTAGAGGGCTTCACCGGCAACTTCAAAGTGAAGATCAAAAGAAAACCGCGCTACGTCATCGAAGAACATTGCGTGGGCTGCCTATTGTGCGTGGACGCATGCGTTTTTAAAGAACCGAAATTCGACGACGAATTCAACCTCGGCATGTCCAAACGAAAGCCGATTTATCTTCCCTTCCCGCAAGCGACGCCTCTTACGGTGCTCATCGATCCGGAGACTTGCCTCCAATTGAAGCGCGGAAAATGCAAGCAGACATGCGCCGAAGTCTGCGAACGCCGCGCCATCAATTTCGAGCAGAAAGAAGAGGAAATCGAAGTCGACTGCGGCGCGGTGATTCTTTCCACCGGCTTCAAGCCCTTCGATGCCAAGCGAGTGCCCGAATATGGATATGGCCATTACAACAACGTCTATTCCAGCCTTGAGGTGGAGCGGATGGTGAACGCATCGGGACCGTCTCAAGGCGAAGTGGTTCTCAAGGACGGCTCCAAGCCCAAATCCGTGGGCATCATCCACTGCGTCGGTTCGCGCCACGCCAAGACGAACAAATACTGCTCGCGCGTCTGCTGCATGTATTCCTTGAAACTGGCTCACCTGGTCAAGGAGCGAACGGGAGCGGAAATTTATAATTTCTACATCGACATGCGCACGCCGGGAAAAGGTTATGAAGAATTTTTCGACAAACTTCTAAAGGAAGACGTTAACTTTATCCGGGGCCGCGTGGCGGAAGTAACGAATTGGGCAATGACGGCCAAAGAGGAAGGGAAATTGATAATCCGCGTCGAGGATACGCTCATTGGTTCCCCGCGCCGGATTCCCGTCGATATGGTGATTCTATCCGTGGGCTTGGAAGCCCAAGCCGACGCCGACGAGGTGCGGCGCATGTTCGGCATCTCTTGCAGCAAGGATGGATGGTTCACCGAACGCCATCCTAAGTTGGCGCCGGTATCCACTATGACGGATGGCATCTTTCTCGCGGGCGCGTGCCAAGGACCAAAAGATATTCCCGACACTGTAGCCCAAGCGGGCGCCGCCGCCGCCGAAGCGCTGGCTCTCGTCGATAAGGGATTCGTAGAACTAGAGCCGGATACGGCGTTTATCAAAGAAGAATTATGTTGCGGATGCCGCACCTGCATCGGGATGTGTCCTTACAGCGCCATCTCTCCCAATCTGGAAAAGGGCGTCGCCGTCGTCAACGAAGCGCTATGCAAGGGATGCGGCACATGCGTCGCCGCATGTCCTTCCGGCGCCGCCTCGCAAAACCTATTCACCGATGAGCAGATCTTCGAAGAGATCGAAGGAGTGCTGACTTATGCATAATGAACCATTCGAGCCGAGAATCGTCGCTTTCTTCTGCAACTGGTGCACGTACACCGCTTCCGATCTGACGGGGATTTCCCGCCTGGCCTATGCGCCCAACGTGCGTGTGATCCGGGTGATGTGCTCTGGCCGCATCGATCCTCAATTCGTATTGAAGGCGCTGCGCCAAGGCGCCGACGGCGTGCTGATCGGCGGCTGCCACCCAGGCGATTGCCATTATCAGGAAGGCAATTACAAATGCCTGCGCCGCATCAAATTGCTGAAGCGGATGCTGGCGGAAATGGGTTTGGAAGACGAGCGCGTCCGCCTGGAGTGGATCGCCGGTTCCGAAGGCGACAAAGTGCAGAAAGTCGTCAACGAGATGACGGAACAGATTCGCCGGTTAGGGCCGTTGCGCTTGGCGCCGATTCCCGTTCCTCACGAATTGGTAGAAGAGGAATTGGCGATGGCGGGCGCGGAGGAAGCATAAGATGAGCAAACCCAAAGTAGGATTCAACTGGCTGGCTTCCTGCGGCGGCTGCGAGGAAGCGATTATTGATCTGAACGAAAAAATACTGGACGTCGTCGCAGCGGTGGATATCGTCTTTTGGCCTTGCGCCATGGATTTCAAAAAAGACGACGTGCGCGCTATGGCGGATGGCGAGATGGACGTCTGCTTCGTTAATGGCGCCATCCGCACTTCCGAAGAAGAAGAGATGGCGCATCTCATGCGTCAAAAATCGAAAATCCTGATCGCATTCGGCAGCTGCTCCCACATGGGCGGCATCCCTGGAATGGGCAATTTCTTTTCTAAAGATTCTATATTAAAAAACAGCTATCAGGAATCGCCTTCCACGATCAACCTAGATGGAACCTTTCCTCAGATGGAGACCATAACACCGCTAGGCGAAGTGGAATTGCCGGAATTTCTGGAATACGTCAGAACCTTGAACCAGGTCGTGGACGTAGATTATTACCTTCCCGGATGCCCGCCGCCGGTGCGCCTGATTACAGAAGCGCTAGGCGCGATTCTGGAGAATAAACTCCCACCCAAAGGAACGGTTCTTGCGCCGGATAAAGCGCTCTGCGACGAATGCCCGCGCAAGGAAACCAAACCGGATAAGATGGAAATCGCCGAATTCAAACGTCCTTATCAAATCATCGTCGATTCGGAAAAATGCCTGTTGGGGCAAGGTTTGATGTGCCTGGGGCCGGTTACGCGCGCTGGATGCGAAGGCGTCTGCACCAAAGCCAATATGCCTTGCACGGGCTGCCAAGGGCCGACTAGCCGCGTCCAAGACTATGGCGCCAAAGCCCTCTCCGGCTTCGCGTCCATTTTGACCAGCATGGAAGAGAAAGACGTGGAGGCGGTTTTGGATTCCATCGTCGATCCCAACGGAACGTTTTACCGATACAGCCTGCCCTCCTCGATGATGTTCAAGAGCCTGGGAGCGTAAGGAAAGGAATACGAGCATGAGCCGCAGAATCGTCATCGATCCCATCACCCGCTTGGAAGGGCACGGAAAGATCGACATCTTTTTGAATAATGAAGGCGGCGTGGATCACGCTTACTTCCAGGTTCCCGAACTGCGCGGCTTTGAAAAGTTCGCCCAGGGGCGGCCGGTGGAGGATATGCCCCAGATCACCTCGCGCATCTGCGGCGTTTGCCCTATGGCGCATCACATGGCGGCAACGAAAGCCCTCGACAAAGTCTTCAGCGTAGATCCGCCTCCCGCCGCCAAGAAAATCCGGGAGATGGTATACGACATTTTCACCATCGAAGACCACGCGCTGCATTTTTATTTTCTGGGCGGCCCCGATTTCGTCGTCGGCCCATCGGCGCCCAAGGCGGAAAGGAATATTCTCGGCGTTCTCGGCAAAGTGGGTTTGGAAGTCGGAAAAAAGGTCATCGGATTACGCAAGGAAATGCGCGACCTGATGGTCTTATTGGGCGGCAAGGCGATTCATCCTGTCTTAGGATTGCCGGGCGGCGTTTCGCGAGGGATTAGCAAAGAAGAACAGCAACGATTCATCCAAAGCGCGAAAAACGCCGTGGAATTCGGCCAGTTCAGCTTGCAGGTTTTCAATGATATCGTTCTCAAGAATAGTCAATATGTCGAATGGATTGTTTCGGACGCCTATACGCATAAGACCTATTATATGGGTCTCGTCGATCAAAATAAGAAAGTCAATTTCTATGAAGGAACGCTGCGCGTCGTGAAGCCGGACGGCAAGGAATTTCTCAATTTCCCCACGGACAAATATCTGGATCATGTCGCCGAACACGTCGAACCGTGGAGTTACATTAAATTCTGCTACCTGAAAGATATCGGCTGGAAGGGATTCGAAGACGGCGCGGACAGTGGCGTTTACGCCGTGGCGCCCTTAGCGCGGCTCAACGCCAGCGAAGGAATGGCCACGCCTCTGGCGCAGGAAGCTTACGAGCAGATGTATTCGACGCTGGGCGGCAAACCCGTTCATCACACTCTAGCCAACCATTGGGCGCGGTTGATCGAATTGCTTTACGCCGCCGAGCGGATGCAGGAACTAGCCAACGATCAAGAAATTACCGACCCCAATTACCGCGTTATTCCCACCGCCACGCCGAACGAAGGCATTGGCGTGGTGGAAGCGCCGCGCGGAACGCTGTTCCATCATTACAAAACCGACGAAAAAGGCCGGGTAACCATGGCCAATCTCATCGTCGCCACGCAAAACAACGCGGCGCGCATCGCCATGTCCGTCGATAAATCCGCTAAAGGATTGATTAAAAACGGACAGGTGGACGACGGCATATTGAACATGATCGAGATGGCCTTCCGCGCCTACGATCCCTGCCACGGCTGCGCCACTCATGCGCTGCCGGGACAAATGCCGCTGCTCGTTCGCGTCCTGGATGCGGAAAGAAACGTCGTGCGCGAGTTGAAAAAGAATTGATCTAATTGCGTGATTAAATCCCCTCTCCCTTTGGGAGAGGGCTAGGGTGAGGGGATAGTAAGTATAATAAAATCAACCCTCACCTAACCTCTCCCAATCTTGGGAGAGGAATAAAAAGCGACGCATTTAAAAGTGGATGACATAATCCGCACCTTTATGAAAACCATCGTACTGGGCTTGGGGAATGATTTAATCGGCGACGACGCCATTGGGATTTTGGCGGCGCGCAGTCTGGCGCAGAATCTCAACGGCGCCGCCGACGTGATCGAATGCTCCATATCCGGCATCGCTTTGATGGAATTGATGGTTGATTACGACCGGGCGATATTGATCGACGCCATCTACACCGGAAAATACCCTCCCGGAACCATTCGCATATTGACGGCGTCCGATCTGGACGCCGTCGCCGCTCCTTCTCCCCACTACGCCGGATTGCCGGAAATCCTGGCTCTGGCAAAACAACTAGAAATTCCCTTTCCGCAAGATTTCAAAATCTTCTCTATGGAGGTCGCCGATCCCTTCACCATAGGCGGCGATCTGACCGAAAACGTACGCAAGGCGTTGCCGGAACTTGTGCGGCGGGTTAGGGAGGAAGTTCTCGAATCGGCGTCAGCGGTCATTTAGATTTCGTCAGGATCAGGATAGCCAGGATTTTTAGGATAAAAATCTTGTTCATCGTTTCATTATGAATACTTGCCTGACGGCAGACTGATCAAGATTCCGACATCGACAACACGCTTACTATAGCAATGTCCTGCGTACCGTTTTGATTTTTTCCCTTCTAATAACCCCAAAAAAATTTTTATATTTTTTTAAATTTTCTCTTGACAGCCAAATTTATTTTTGCTATTCTTTCTATCAGTTCCATTTCTTTCTATCAGTTCCATTTCTTTCTATCAGTTCCATTTCTTTCTATCAGTTCCATATTTGTGTTTATTTTAAAGATTTATATAAATATAGTAGAATAAAAGTCGAAATAGAAAGGGGTGATGCTTATGGCATTCATTAATTATGTCCCTTAATCCATCTTCAAGAATCACAAAATTTGGATTCGTAAATTTATTAAAAAAATACGTCTATATTTTGTTTTAAATCCTTAAACGCAATGAGAGAGAATACCTAAAATTTAAAAGGAGTGTATTGACAATGAAAAAAGTGTTTATAATAATATGCTGTTGTTCATTATCGGTAAGTATATACGCTCAAACGCCAGAATTTGTAATAGAATTTGATACAAGCGGAACATTTGATGCGAACGATCCTATTCATAATTATGTAACTACTGCTGCTGGTGATTTTGATGATCGTTTTTTTGATGAATGTGATTTAAGTCAAATTAATCCACTGCGAGGACTATCTAGTATATATCTAGGTAGAACATACATATTTTACTATGAGTATGTTTACGGAAAGGGATTTGATATAATTGCAAATCCCTTAAATCAAGCAGCAGAAAATTTATGTATAAATGATCCAGATAACATTGCAATTGTTGTATGGAGAAATGGCAGATCTAAAGCGTGGAATAATCAAAATGATGTAGTTAAAGAAGAGATAGGTATATCTGTTAGTCCTGCAGAATGGAATGGTTGGATTTTAGATTTTATTGCTTGGCCAAATGAAAAACGCCAATGGAGTTTGCCTTTAGGAAATCAATGCTATGAACTAAGTTCTATCGCGAGCAATCACCAAGTATCAAGATATTATTCAGATAAATTTAGAGTATTCGATCATCCAGGTCCAACAAGAACTTTATTTACATATTATAATGCAGAAAAAGTAGCATTTTGGCAAAATTTTAAAATACAGGTAATTATTAATAATCCTTATACTGTTTTAGATGAATGCTTATTTTATGTCCAAATAAATTTACAGAAAAATGTTAATTGCGATTTTGGAGCTTCAGGATCAATTACTTTTCATACTGGAGATAATATTTATATTCCAGATTGGGATTATCCACCTTTTTAAAAATTATATTAAAATTATATTAAAATTATATTAAAATATAAAAAACAAATAGAAAGGATAGTATAATGAAAACATACTCCATATTATTCATTTCATTCTTAATGATTCATACTTCCATATCTGCGCAAGAAACGAGAAGCGAATCGAAGACGCAATTTGGCGAACCTTCCATTGAAAAGATGCTGGAAAATTCCAAAAAAATGCCAAATGAATCGCAGATCATAAATCAGGAAATATTGAAAACGCTAGTCGGCTTCCCTATCGATTTAAGTGAAATCAATGCCGACGAAAAACTTAAAGAACGTAGGTTTAAAAGTCAAAATCACGAATATTATCTAATGACGGATGAAATCCTAAAAATGTATTGGTCGGGATCGTTGGTAAAAGAAAAGCGGGATACGTATTTGCAATCTATATTCACAGAAGAATTCCGCAAAAAAAGCCATTTTCCCATTAAGGGAATCAAAAACTTAATGGCGGTCTATTACCGCAATCCGGACGAGATCGATTCGCTTCGCGTATTGGCAGCTATTTTCGCTTCGGGACAGCTAGGTGCCATTCAAGATATTAAGCCTTATCTTGAATATGCTACTGTTTTTGTTGGCGATTCTCAATTGGCGACAGGCTTTCTCTCATTTGTATATAGTATTGATATGGCGGATATTCCGGAAGTGAAAATAACGCCATCGCAGCGGTTGAAATATTGGCCATCCGCCTGCGCAATCTTCAACAATACAAATGCAGCGGTTCCTAAATTGCTGGACGCAGTAAAAGACAAGAATCTTCGAGAAGATTTAAGGCTGCGGTCGGCTGCCTTCATCAATACCATCGATCCGTCGGTAATCGATCAAGAGTTGCTTGACGGTTTAGAACCGGCGATGGCGGAAAAAGTACAGTGCATCAAGAAAAAATCCCTTAAATGGCGGCACATGCTTTACAATGTATGCGAAGATACGTCAGAGAGAGATAAGAAGGATGAACAATTACACAAAAAGTCAATGGCTATTCCTGATGGTATGACCGTAGAAGAAGCTCGGAAAATAGCCGATGAGGATATATGGGGGAAATATTAATTCTTTCAGATACTTACGATGAGTTTGTTAGAGCAATCCATCCTGCGATTTTGATGTTTTCATAATAGTAAAAAATCGGGGCTTAGATGAAATTCTACGCCCTGTTTTTGTTTGTGCATGGTATAATAGAACGCGCATTGGCGGCAGGGCGGTTCTTGTTTGCATCAAAACATTTTATCAAAGATAGGATATAACAGTGAAATATTCTTATTTAACTTTCATTTCATTATTGATTGTAACTATCTCGCCATCCGCGCAAGAAACGGGGGACGAATCGAAGACGCAGTTCGGCGAACCCTCCATCGAAAAGATGCTGGAAAATTCAAAAAAAATGCCGACTGAATCGGATATCGTCAACCAGGAAATATTGAAAGCGTTGGTCGGCTTCCCTATCGATTTAAGCGAAATCGATGCTGATGAAAATGCAAAAAACTCTAATTTTAGAAGCGCTTTGAATCACGAATATTCATCATTATCTGGTGAAATCCTCAAAATGTATTGGTCGGGATCGCTAGTAAAAGAAAAACGGGATGCTTATTTGCAATCCATATTCACGGAAGAATTCCGCAAAAAAAGCCATTTTCCCATTCAAGGATTCAATAACTTAATGGCGGTCTATTACCGCAATCTGGACGAGATCGATTCGCTTCGCGTATTGACGGCGATTTTCGTTTCGGGACAGCTGGGCGCCATTCAAGATATTAAACCTTACCTTGAATACGCTACCGTATTCGTTGGCGATTTTAAATTGGCGACTGGTATGAATATAACTTATTCAACGAGTATGGATATGCTGCCGGATATTAAATTGACGCCATCGCAGCGAATAAAATTTTGGCCCTCCGCCTGCGCGATATTCAATAATACGAATACAGCGGTTCCCAAATTGCTGGACGCGGTAAAAGACAAGAATCTTCGAGAAGATTTAAGGTTGCGGGCAGCCGCCTTCATCAACACTATCGATCCGTCGGTAATCGATCAAAAGTTGCTTGAAAACTTGGAACCGGCGATGGCGGAAAAAGTACAATGCATCAAAAAATATTCTCTTAAATGGCGGCACATGCTTGACAATGTATGCGAAGATACGTCGGAGAGAGATAATAAGTTATTCAATCCGCAAATCCCCAAACATTTGAAGAATTCCGTAACGATTCCCCCAAATTTGACCGTTGGAGAAGCGCGAAAAATGGAGGATGAGTATTTTTGGGGGAAATATTGATTCTCTTATCCTCTCGACATATTTCATTTATCTTTTCGTAGACAGTTGAGTAGGGTGGGCTCAAGGCGAAGCTTAGCCCACCTTTCTCCAAATCCCTGTTAAAGAATAAAAAAAGGGACGGCGTTCAACCATCCCTTTCGTTCCTCTCAACGTAATTCCCGCGATCAATTCAGAAAATCGCGAATCTCCCGCGCCCGCAGGGGGTGTCTCAATTTCCGAATGGCTCGTTGTTCGATCTGGCGCACGCGCTCGCGGGTGATGCCGAAGCGCTTGCCGATATCGCCCAGTTTCCATACTTTGCCGTCGGACAATCCGTAGCGAAGGCGAATGATGGTCTCTTCGCGTTCGGAAAGCTGGCACAAAAGTTCTTCGATGCGCTTGTTCAGCACTCTTCGGGTCAACTTGGAAACGGGAGAGACCACTCTGGCGTCTTTAATCAACTCGCCAATAGTGGTTTCGCGGTCGTCGCGGATGGGCGTTTCCAAAGAAAGCGGATCCTGCTGCCAACCGAGAAGATCGGTTACCCGTTCTTCTTCCATTCCCACATGAGCCGCCAATTCGCGCAAGGAAGGTTCGCGTCCCAAATCCTGCGTCAACTGCGTATTCGCCCGGTCTACCTGAGCGATCTGGTCGGTAACTCCGGTAGGGAGGCGGATGGTTCGGCGCTGTTGCTTGACGGCGCGGGAAATGCTTTGACGAATCCACCATACGGCGTAAGTGCTGAATTTCGTCCCCCGGCTGGCGTCGAATTTATCCACCGCGCGGGTCAAGCCCAGGTTTCCTTCTTGGATCAGGTCCAGCATGGGAATGAAACAATGCTTGTAACGCTTCGCTACGGAGACAACCAGCCGCAAGTTGCCGCGAATCATCTCTTGCCGCGCATCGCGAATCGTGTTCAATCCGTCGCGGATGAGTTTGCAACTCTCTTTCAGCCGGGCGGGAGAATCTTCCATCTGGGCGGCGAGCGCCTTTCGCTCCTGCGGATCGGCCTGGCGATAGCGGCGATAGGATTCGCGCAGAACCTTGGACAATCGCCAGAGTGCGTTAATGTCCAAATCCATGCTATAAAGCGTATCCACCCACTTTTTTTGACGATTGATCAGTTGGCGTTCTGAAAGATGATCGCTGTCTTCTTCGCGGAAGCCTTTCCGGATCGTTTGAATGTGGCGCGCCATTTCCTTGATGGCTTTATCCAGTTCGGTTTTGCGGCGCGTGCGTCCGGCGTCCGGATTGCGAAACATGGTATGCGGCGACCGCTTTCCCGTTTTCAGGTCTCCGATCAGGCTTTCCAGTTCGCGAATGGCAATGCGCGAGTTGGAAAGACCTTCGCAGAGCCGGCGGCGGCCGCTGTCGATCTTTTTATAAATGGCACCTTCTTCTTCGCGGGTTAAAAGGGAGTAGTTGCTGATTTCGCGGAGATAGTCCTTGACCGGATTGTTCGACGACCGGCCTACCGAGCGGACGGATTTCGCGCGTTTGGTTTTGGACGATTTCTTTTTTTCGTCCGCATCGTCGAGTTCCAAATCGTCAGGCAAGAAGGAAGAATCCTCGGCATCCTCCATCAGCAAGTCGATCGCTTCCGGCTCATCATGCAACTCCGGCATTTGAGTCGTATACATGATCATCCTCTCTTCTACTCTTCCCGCTTTGGAAGAGATTCGCTTTTGCTGCTTTCCTTAAATTTAAGAGCAATCGTTATGCCATATATTCATCCTTTAGTAAAAATGGAATAAATCGATCCTATTCAAGCCCTAAATCCTTCATTTCTCTGCAACGCCGTAGATTTTAAGTGTTCCATATTGAGACGGCGCCCTTATCTATTGTCTCAACTTTTTTTAATCTTTCCCCTTTTTATTAACGTTTTATTAACGATTCTATTTCACGCAGGTAACATCTCCGCCATTTTTTAGAGTTTCATTGCCTTTCCGCCGTAAATCGTATTTGGGAGGGATAAGTCCTATTCGATTTTGACTTTTTTGTAACCTTTTGGAATAAAAAAACAATCGATTCACAATTTTGACCGGCGCCGTTGAAGATCGTTGACAATCATCGTTGCTGGAGTTCGTAAAATCGAAGTTAAGAGACCCAATCGCCCTGCAATGTAACCCGGAAGATTACATCGAGTAATCGAATCCGTTACAAAGATACAAATACAAGAAGATATGTAAAAATATTTCCTATTTAATTATACCGTTCACATTTATCAAACCAAATTTTTTATGATTGAATTGTGGAAAAAAAACTCGCGGCGGAGAAACGTATTTTGACGAACGGAGACGCCATTGTTATATTTATATCTTAAAGATGGTAATTTAAATATTTCCCTCTTATTGCAATAATAATTTATATTGAACTTAAAAAAGGCGGGTATTCCTTGATGGTTCGGCGAAGAAAAAAGAATCTCTTGTTCCGCAGGATGAAAACCAACGCCTTCTTGGGATATTTCCTGGTTGGATGCTTCCTCGTAATGTTCGCGGTTCTTTTCATTTACGCCGCATTTAAGAGTTCCAAGAACAAGCCAATTGTGAAGCTAGAGATGAAAACGGCGGACGAATTGGCGAAGGAATACGTTGAAGCGGAATATAGCGTTAAAGGGACGCCGGTTTCCTTTCCGTTGCGCGGGGAAGATGGAGAGTTGATTTCGAGTGCGGGATATATCCATTGCGCTGATATTTCGCCTGACGGAAAAATGCTGGCGGCGGCGGCATTTACGGGCGTTTTTGTTTGGAACGAAGAGAATCATATTCCATATCGATGTTTCGAGGGTTATACGGAACCTGTAGTCAATCTGAATTTTTCTCCCGCCGGCGAGAAATTATTGACGATTGACCGATGGGGAAACGTTCATCTTCTCAATGTGGAAAGCGGTAGGACGCTTCATTCCTTTTCGATGAATCCTTGGGAGAAAAGCGCAAATAACCGGGCGCATTATCCTTATGGCTACTATGCCAATTCGCCTTATAAAACGGCTTTTTCACCCGACGGGAATTATTTTGCGATTTGCGAAGCGGGAACAAAAATAAGGGTTTGGGAAGTAAAAACGGGACTATGCCTTCAAGTATTCCGGTTTTCGCCCTATCGAGCGATTGGTTTCGTTTTTTCTCACGACAGCAAGGAATTATTGGCCGTTTCCGCATTCGATAACCAACGATGGCCAGCTCCATCGCAGAGCGATTCACAATCAACCCGTTTCACATTATGGAGCATGACGGACGGTAAATCGATCCGGCAGTTCGACATCAAGGAAGATATTAGCCTTTGCGCCGCTTTTACTCCCGATGGAAGGAGGATTCTTGCGGGAGGGAATCGATGCCTGGCGGTTTTGGATAAAAATTCTGGCGCCATTATCCAGCGCATCGATATTGAAGATAAGACTATGATCCAGAGTCCGATTCCCGCACCGCTGACGGCTGTATATAGTTACCGCACCAATTCTGCCAATACGCGCCTTTCTTCCTATTTTCCTTTCGAGCCGCCATTTACAGCGTTTACGGCATTCTCAGCGGATGGAGAAAGGTTCTTGCGCATTGCGCCTTTGCGGGCGGCGGAACAAATAAAAGGCGAAATCTGGGATTTGCGCAGCGGGAAAAAATCCGATATTTTCATGCCGGATCAAGGATATATTCCCCCTCCAGCTTTCTCATTACGGTATTATATCGACCGGTCAGAATTGCGCGCGATCGGCGTTTCAGCGAATTGGAAAGAATTATTGATTCAGGGAAGACAAAACCGTTTGACGGGAGTCTGGAATCGGGAATCGTGTGAATGGCGTACGATCGGAGGCGGAGATTATCGGCTTTTGGAGAAAGTCTCTTTTTCCGAAGATGAATCCAAGGCGCAGATTTACTTTCGAGATGGTTCCATCGATTGTTGGAATTTCAAAACCGGCGAAATGCTCCATGAATCTTCGGCGCCGACAGCAGCAACGAAAGAAATTCGCGAACCGGGATTAATCCAGAAATCGCCGAATCAAGAATACGCATTATTGCATGTAAACGAATCTCCGACCGCCGAAGCGGCGGTAAACGAATCACCAACCGATATGCCGCGGCCAAGAATAAGCGTTGAACTGGCAAATTGGCCTTCGCGGAAACATATCGGAAATCTGGGGGATTCCTTTCTTGTGGATTCGACGCCAGTGTTTTCGCCCGACAGCCGTTGGTTGGTTCTGGGGGACCGTACAGGAATGGTTACGATATTCGAAGCGGCATCGGGAAAGACGCGCCACTCGTTTCGAATCGCGCAAGAAGATGTCAACAAAAACATAGGCCGCTTTTCGAAAATTCAGTTTTCTCACAACAGTCAAAAGGCGTTGGCGATTTACACGATTGAAAATAGAGACGGATCCGTCAAGTCGTGGTTTCAGTTGTACGATCTGAAAGCGGGAAAGGAAAATTCGCCGGTCTACCAGAAAGAGGAACGAATTGAGATTGGCGATTTTTCACCCGGCGACGGCGCCTTATGCGTTTGCGGGAAACATATTTACCTAATCGATACGGCAACCGGAACGATTCTCCTGACTCTATCGCATCCCGGCTCTCCCTATCCTGTCCAGTTTTCCAACGACGGACAATGGCTGTTGACAGATGCAAGTTTATGGGACGCGAAGACCGGCGCGTTAATCAAAAGATTGAATCCAGGAAATGCGGATATTCATTACGCCGTTTTTTCGAGGGACAAAAAGCGCTTATTGGCTGGCGTTAACGATGGAACCATACGCTTGTGGGATCTTTCCGCTTTGCCATAACTCCGCTTTTACGATAGGGGATACAAGCGATCAAGCAATATTCGCAATAAGGGGATCGTGATAAATGCGACCGCCGTCGTCAGGACGATGCAGAAAACCGTAAAGCGCTTCTCGTTGGCTTTTCCGTAAAAACTGACTAATAATGCGGCGAAGACGCCGGTTGGCGCAGCCGAAGATAAGATGAAAGCGCGTTGGATCGTCGCGTCGTGAATTCCCATGATTTTTGAGATTAAAAGCGCGGCGGCGGGTGAGACGATCATTTTCATAATGACGCAAAGAACAATCCCCGGCAAAAAGGCCGCATACTCCTTCGCCTGTCCGAAAAAGATATAGCGTCCCCATATGATTCCCACTACTAAAAGCCCAACGGGAAGCATAGCGTTAAGCAAAGAATCCACGCCATCCAAGATATCGAAATGCAATGGAATCCCGATGGCCGCCAGGGGAAGTCCCAATCCAATGGCGTAAACGAGAGGGGTTTTAAGCATCTCGAAAGCGCTGTCGATGAAGCGATCGTTTCCCGAACCCATATATACGCCCAGGGTGGCGCATAGAGCCAAATGAAAGAAGATGAAAGTATTGATCGTTTCCACCGCCTGATCGGGAGCGCCGAGCACGGTTTGAAACCAACGCAGGCCAAGAATGCTGACGATCAAAATATTCACCAGATAAAGATGCCCCATCGCGCGGGGAATATTCAATAGCCGGAATAGGCCGCGCGCCGCTAGAAGCATGATCCCGGTATGAAAAAATAAATAAAAGAAAATCAGGGTGAAAAGATGGGCGGATAGATGCTGTCCCAACGCTTGGCGAAATAAAAAAGCGGGGGCGAAAACAAAGAGGCACGCAATGGAGAGAGAACGATCTTCGATTTTAAAGAAGATTCGTCCAATTACGTACCCGATCAAAACGACGAATATCGAGTATACTATGCTGGCAATGCCGGAAATTTCTGTTGGATTCATATTCAAATAATTGATTTCATGTTATTGGATACGCAACGGCAATTCTTTTCGGCTGTATCCAGGATAAAATAAACTATCTATTTCCTTCGCTGATTCAAGCGGCGTTGGTTTTCGGAAGCGAATTCATTATATTCATTTTACATTAAATAGTAACAATCGAGATCATTATTTGTAACATTCACGCCCAATTATTTTATAAAAATATGAAAAAGATTATTTTACGCGGCGCCAAAGAACATAACCTCAAAAACATCGATTTGGAAATTCCCCGCGACCGGTTAGTCGTATTTACCGGCGTCAGCGGTTCGGGAAAATCTTCTCTTGCCTTTGATACGATATACGCCGAAGGCCAGCGGCGCTATGTGGAGTCGCTTTCCGCCTACGCCCGTCAGTTTTTAGGACAGATGGAGAAGCCGAAAGTGGATTTCATCGGAGGGTTGTCGCCCGCCATCTCCATCGAACAGAAAAGCACAAGCAAAAATCCGCGTTCCACCGTCGGCACCGTGACCGAAATTTACGATTATCTGCGCGTCCTTTTCGCCCGCTGCGGGACGCCGTATTGTCCCCACGACGACCTCCCTCTGGAATCCCAAACTGTAGATGAGATTGTGGATCGGATCATGGAATTGCCCGAACGGACGCGCTTTCTGCTCCTCGCTCCGAAAGTTCGGGAGAGAAAAGGAGAATACAAGGACATCTTCGACAGAGCTAAGAAGGACGGCTTCGCGCGCATCCGCGTCGATGGCCGGGTCATGGAACTGGATGAAAAAATCGCGTTGGACAAAAAACTGGCCCATTCGGTGGAAATCGTCGTAGACCGGCTGGTCATGAAATCCGATGTACGTTCGCGATTGTCCGATTCCGTGGAGTTGGCGCTCAATCAGGGCGACGGCGCGCTGTTTCTTTCCATTCCCGAAATGGAAGACCGCATGTTTAGCTCCAAAAATGCGTGCCTGCGCTGCGGTTTCTCCATCGGCGAGCTCAATCCCCAGCATTTTTCCTTCAACCACCCTTTGGGCATGTGTCCCGAATGCGGCGGGTTAGGAAGAAAATTGGAACTCGATCCCGATCTGGTCGTTCCCGATCCAACTCGGGCGGTGATCGATGGCGCCATCGTCCCGTGGAAGAATATTTTCCAAAACGGCAATGATTCCCAATGGGCAAATCACGCCCGAAAGCGGTTGGAGACGTTTGCCCAAAAACGCGGAATCGATCTGGCTAAACCGTGGAACAAACTATCCAAAAAAGCGCAGCAATTGCTCCTCTACGGCGATAAAAGCCGGAGAGACGGTTATCAGGGCATCATTACCGTAACGTCGGCGGATGCGGGCGCTGACGACCGGCGATTATTTCGGAGAGACGGTTATCAGGGCATCATTACCGAAATGGAGCGGTGGTTTTCCAACACCACGTCGGAAGGCTTCCGCAGTTACTTGCTGGAAACGTTCATGCACCGGGTTCCTTGTGAAACCTGTGAGGGCGGGCGCTTGCGTCCAGAGTATCTCGCCGTCCGGTTTTCGGGGAAAAAAATCTACGAAATCACCGATATGGATATTATTTCCGCGCGCCGCTTTTTTCAGGACGAAGTCGATCTCAGCCCCAAACGAATGGCCATCGCGAGCGAGATATTGAAGGAAATCCGCGAACGGCTGCGTTTTCTCGAAGACGTCGGTTTGGGCTATCTCAACATGAGCCGTTCCGCCCCCAGCCTTTCCGGCGGCGAGGCCCAGCGCATCCGTCTGGCGAGCCAGATCGGCAGCGCCCTGGTGGGAGTGCTTTACGTGCTCGACGAACCCAGCATCGGGCTGCATCAGCGGGATAACCGCAAACTTATCGATACGCTGCTGCGTCTGCGCGACTTGGGCAATACGGTTCTCGTCGTCGAACACGATCAGGAGATGATGGAATCGGCTGATTTTCTCGTCGATTTCGGTCCTGGCGCCGGAAAAGATGGCGGAGAGGTGGTTGTGGCGGATACGCCGGAAAATGTACGCAATCACCCCGATTCGCTGACGGGAGCCTATCTCTCCGGCAAGAAGCGAATCGAAATCCCGATCCACCGCCGTCCGGGCAATGGTAAATTCATCGAAATCGTCGGAGCGGCGGAAAATAACCTGCAAAACATCGATGTGAATATTCCTTTAGGAACAATGACCTGCGTGACCGGCGTATCTGGTTCGGGAAAAAGCACGTTAATTACGGAAATATTGTTCAAATCGCTGGATCGGGAGTTGCATCGCGCCCAAGTCGTCCCCGGCGCGCATAAGGAAATCCGGGGAATCCATCATATCGACAAAGTCATCGAAATCGACCAAAATCCCATTGGCCGCACGCCGCGCTCCAATCCCGCCACCTACGTCAAAGTCTTTGATCCCATTCGGCAACTATTCGCCCAACTGCCAGACGCCAAGATGCGCGGCTATCCCGCGGGCCGATTTTCTTTCAATGTGAGAGGCGGACGCTGCGAGGGATGCGAAGGCGGCGGGGCGAAGTGCATCGAAATGCACTTTCTGCCCGACGTATACGTAACCTGCGAGGTCTGCGGCGGCAAGCGCTTCAATCGCGAAACTCTGCAAGTGAAATTCAAGGGGCATTCCATCGCCGACGTTCTCGATCTCAGCGTCAAAGAAGCGATGGAACTCTTCAGCCATCAACCTCGGATAGTGCGCATCCTGGAAACGCTGGTTCATGTGGGGTTGGATTACATCCACCTGGGGCAATCGGCGCCCACCCTTTCCGGCGGCGAGGCGCAGCGGGTGAAACTGGCGAAAGAACTGTCGCGGCGGGATACGGGAAATACGCTCTATATCCTCGACGAGCCGACGACCGGCCTCCATTTCGCCGACATCAAGAAACTGTTGCGCGTCCTTAACGAATTAGTAGATCGGGGTAATACGGTCGTCGTGATCGAACATAATCTAGACGTCATCAAATCGGCGGATTATATCATCGATTTGGGGCCGGACGGCGGAAGCGGCGGGGGAAGAATTGTCGATTCTGGCGCTCCGGAAGAGATCGCGGAAAATAACAATTCGTATACAGGACAATTTCTCAAAAAAATTCTGCGCGGCGCCGTCCTGGAAAAAATCTCCGCCTGAATGGACGGCTAGAATCTCTTGTATGAACCGTCCTGCATGTGAACCACATAACTCTTGGATGCAGCCGACCTCGTTCCTCGGCGGCTGATTCAACCGTTGGGAAAACAAACGAAGGAGTCCATAGTGCCTACGATTTCGATGTTCTATGGGATTCTGATCTTGATGTATTTCTACGACAACAAGAAGCATAACGTCCCTCATTTTCACGCAGAGTATGGAGAATACGAAGCAACTATCGCCATTGAGGATGGTTCTGTTCTCGGCGGCAATCTGCCGCCAGCCAAGATGAAGTTGGTGCAGGCATGGATCGAAATACACCGGGACGACTTGATGGCGGACTGGAAGTTGGCAGTTTCGGGGGAGCCAGTGTTCAAAATTGATCCATTGCGATAGGAGGTTTTATGGACAAGATCGTCAAAGCCATCCCTCTTGAAGACTATCGGATTGAGATTCAGGCGAGTAGTGGTATTTCTGGCATCTTTGATGTCAAACCCTACTTAGGAGGAAGTGCATTCAAAGAGCTTTGGAATGAGTCGTATTTTCGCATGGTGCGCCCTGCACATCATGGAATTGCATGGCCGCATGAACAGGATTTCAGCGCGGACACCATTATCTGGGATATTCAAAACGCCCAACAGAGAAAAAAACAATTATGAATTAGTGGTTTTTCTCTCTGTCGGAACGCATAACCAAGTTTATTATGTTTTATCCTTGAAGAAATCTTGTCATGGAATGAATCCAATAAGGGAGAAGTGCGATGAAGGAAAGCGAATTGCGCCGTGTCGGCGGCCGTTCTATCAACGAGTTGCGAGCGATCGAATTTCAACGGAATTATTTGGATTTTGCCGAAGGTTCCTGCCTGGTGACGATCGGACGCACTCGCGTCGTCTGCGCCGCCTCCATCGATGACCGCGTGCCGCCGTTCCTGACCGGTTCGGGCCAGGGATGGGTGACGGCGGAATACAACATGCTCCCCAAATCCTCCAAGCAGCGGATCCCCCGCGATAAGGCAAGAAGCGGGAGGGCGCAGGAGATCCAACGCTTGATCGGACGTTCTCTGCGCTGCGTTACGCGTTTGGATAAATTGGGCGAGAGAACCATCTATATCGACTGCGACGTGATCCAGGCGGACGGCGGAACGCGGACGGCTTCGATAACGGGCGCCGCCGTGGCGCTTTACGACGCGATGAAATTCTTAATGAGTATCGGTCTTATTAAAGAATGGCCGTTGCGCGACCTGGTCGCCGCAATCAGCGTAGGTCTCGTAGATGGGAAAATTCTTCTCGATTTGGATTATAGCGAAGACAGAGCCGCCGATGTGGATTTCAACGTCGTTAAGACGGGATCGGGCGAGTTCGTGGAAATTCAAGGCGCGGCGGAAAATAAGACGTTCGATCAAAACCAACTCATTCTTATGCTGGAAGCCGCCGATGCGGGAATCAAACGGATCGTAACGGCGCAAAAACAAACTTTGGGAATTGAGTAAAATTCTATTGAATCAAATAGAAGACTATGTTACTATAATTTAGTAATTGTTTTTATTGCAAGATTGGTTCGTTAATTTCTAAAATAGAGGCGGTTATGATCCGAGGAATGAAATTAATTCTATCGACTCTTCCTTCTATTTTATCGCAAGGCGATACGCTGCCCTTCCATGCCTTTAAGAACGCAGGACCTCAACCAGAAATCTTTATCTACATATTGGGCGCGATAATACTTGCGATCTTGTTATTGCTGATTCTGGGCGTCATTATCTTTGTTTATTGGCGTAATCGAAGGAAAATGCGAGAGATGCCAGTGGCGGAGACGAAAATTCTGAATATCGAATCGTCCGAATCCGATGCATAATCTTGCGGATTCGGATGATGCTTGAAGCGGATTTTTTTTCTTTGATGGAATTGGAAAAAATGGAAAAATCGTATATAATAGAATAATAAAGTAATGCAAATTAGTTGTACTTCAACGAGGGGATTACAATGAATACTTGGATTGACGGTCTCTCCTCCAATTTCCCTTTAGTCGTTGCGCAAGATAGCGTCCTTCCCTTTCAAGCTTTTAAAAACGCAGGCGCCAGTCCGGAAATTCTCCTTCCGGTTTTAGGAGTAATGACGTCGATCATATTGATCGTCGTGATTGGCGTATATCGTTTCAAGCGCTGGAAAAAATATAAAACCTTCGAGTCGGAGATGAAAACGCTCGACCTCGATCCCGAGTCGGAAGGTACATTCGCCTATATGGTGAAGCGTTATTCAATGGAAGAACCGGTCAATATTCTGTACTCGCCGCGCATATTCGACGAAATGGCTTCCCTCGAAATTACCCGCGTTTTGGCGAGCAACGCCTCCCTTCAATCCAAATGCCGATTCATCGATCTGGTTTATAGCATCCGCACGAAAACTTATCATCCCGATTGGATTACTTCTCAAGAAGCAGTAAAAACCAGCGAAGCGGAATCTTTGGTCGTTAGCGGATAATATTCAACCAAGGATGCAGGAAACGCATCCGCCGATAAATCGCCATCCCTCCCCCGAATAGGCGCTTGAATTGCTCCACTCCGGGCAATCCGCCGCTGGCTCCGAAATTGAACAAGGCGCATCCTCTTTCGCAAGCGTCGCGGATGATTTCGCTTGTCAGAATTTTACTTCCCTGATCGTTCGAAAACCGGAGATCGCTGGCGCCAGCAAAATATTGAACCTCTCCTTTTCCATAGAAAATTACGTTCGCCGCCAGCGGCTCCCCGTTTTTTTCCGCCAGCCAAATTCGTATCCATTCGCCGGGATAATCCGTCAGCGCCTCGAAAAAGGCGTCCGGCAGCGTTTCTACTCCTTCCCACCGTTGACGCGCCTGGCGATACAAATCGCGCATGACGCGGACGGCGGATTCGTTGTTGGACCATCGGATGGCGACTCCGTTCTCCTGGGCGCGCCGGATAGCCGTCCGGGTGCGCGGTTGAAACCGTTCGCGCCATATTTCCTCGAAGCCGCAAGATAAATCCAACGTATGCGTGAACGATTCCCGCCAATCAATTGAAGATTCAGCGCCGGTTTGTTCTTCCAGCGAGGGCGGAAGGGCGATTTCGCAGACCGGTTCGCGCCAGGATAAGACGCTGGAAGCGGCGGCGCGCAGATGCTCGTCCGTCAATCCGCCGCCGATCAATCCGCCGTACGTTCCCCACGGCAGCGATTCCAATTTTCGCAAACAGAATTTTTTCGGCATGGAAATCAAAGGAAATATCGCTTCCTTGCTATCGGTAAATTTCAGCCAACGATGACAAGGCCGGGCGCCGGGAATGACTTTACATAATAAATCCGGCCATTGGGGAGTATGAAAGAAGGGGTGCATGGCTTGAGCGCTAAGAATGTTTTCCCAGATGGCGAGCGGGCGTTCGTCCGGTATGGCGGCGCATTCCTCAATCTTCAGAGTCATGGCGTTTTCCCGCCGCGAGAGAGCATTCCCGCAATTTCCCGGCTAGGCGTAACGGTGATCACGCGATAATCGCCGATGCGTTTGATTTCGGAGGAGACGCCCAGCAACTCGTGGATGGTGGGAATAATGCTCAACGTTACGCGATTTTTGCGGCATATTTCTACGATTTCCAATAAGCCGCTCATAGGGATGGCGTTATCGGCGATCAAGACCTCATCCACCTTGCGCGCGGGAAGCAAGCGTTGCAAATCGCGAATCTCTCCTATAATGGGCGCCTGGACGTTGGGATTTTCAGGCGATTCCGCCGTGGATAAAAATCCCAACGGAAGGTTCCCCCATTCGGGCCGTTGCGTCATCGCTTCCGCGATTTCGCAGGCGGATCGGTTGGTTCCTACGACGATGATCCGATCCAGATTGAATCCACTTTTATGAAGAAAAAATTCGAACCGCCGAAAAGCCTCTCTCCAAAGAAATAACGCCGAAAAATAGGACAATGCGAAGAATCCGAAAACGACGCGGGAAAAACCGCGAAAATTATAGGGCTTAAAAATATCTTTGAAAACGAACTGGAAGCCGATTAAAAGAAAAACCGTCATAAAAGAGACTTTAAGCAATCGCAAAGCCAGCGCGGCGGGCGCTGCATATTTATCTCGCCGATACAACCGGTTGATTCCCATCGAGAGAACTCCGAGGATGGAAACGAAAATCAACAAGTCGCTGTAGGCGGGCATGTCCAATAGCGCTCGTTCCGGGAAAGGATCGGCGGCGTTAGGGAAAATTCCGCTGCGAAAATAGAGCCAATAGGAGAAGAGAAAACACAGAGGACCCAGCGCGGCGTCCCCTAACGCCAACATGGCGGGCCGGATGCAGGAAGCGGCGCGCTTCTGCGTGCGGTAGGTAAATCGATCGGCGAGCAGGAAGAAAAAATAGGGGGCATGAGCCAGCAGCCGCTTGCCGATGTCCCTGGGCCGATGAAGAAAGCGATGCAATCCTTCCATTCCCAGCCGCTGCATCCATTGAGGAGCTCTTTTTTCGCGGCCTGTAATGAAATCGAAAGCGCCGCCTATGCCGATCATGACGGGAACGCCCAGTTCCTGTTTTCGTCTATCGATCCAAGTCTCCATGCGCGGACTTCTCATGGCGACGAAAAGAACGTCGGGGCGGGCTTGGCGCACGGCTTTTATGGCTTCCGCTTCGGCGGCGGGATCGGCGTCGAAGCCGAAAGGAGGGCTTAGAACTCCCGCCACGCGTAAGCTGGGAATCTCATTTTGCAATCGCTGGGCCGCTTCAGCGGCCACGCCCTCTTTCCCGCCCAAGAAATAGACGGAATAGCCTTCGCGGGCAGCAAGGCGGCAAATCGCGGGTATCAAATCCACGCCTGTGATCCGGTCTTTCAAGGGGGTTTTGTGCCAACGGGAAGCGAATACAATCTGCATACCGTCCGCCACCACCAAGTCGGCGGCGTTATAAACTCGATAGAATTCCGGATCGCGGCGCGCCCGCACCACCTGTTCGATGGCGGGCGTAACGATATGGTGAGGCTCACCGCTGAGAATCATAGCGTGGATGCGTTCGAGGGCTTCCTCCCACGACAGGTTATCGATTTGTACGCCGAGCAGTTCGATCCGGTCCATGATTCCGTTGCGATTAAGTCTTGGAGAACGTTTTTACCGCAAAAAGCCGTTAAGACATTCTAAGTAGGAGGAAAGCAGCGTCCAAGGAATAAGATTGGGTTTTGGCGAAAGAAATTTTCCTGCGGCTCAAACGGATCATTGTATAACGAACACGATTTTTTTTGAATATCATCTATAATCTTAATATAGATTGCCAAAAGATTAGGAAATACCGGAAGAAAGAAATTTTAGCGCCATCGATCTTTATTTTTACGAGGACGATAGTTGATATCTCTTTTCGATATACGCAATCAACTTGCTTCAGGGAGATTCGAGTTTAGCCGACACGCCTTTAAACGAGCGATCGAACGCAATATAAGCGATTTGGAAATTATGGAAGCGGGGGAAAATGCTATAATTATCGAAGAATATCCTGAAGATAAATATTCTCCCAGCCTATTATTGCTTGGATTTACGCAACGAAATCGGCCGCTTCACTTGCAGGTGACGAGTACGGACGAGACGCTCGTAAAAATCATCACTTTCTATGAGCCTGACGAGAATCATTGGGATAATTCCTTGCGGAGAAAGTAATCATGTTTCAGTGTCATATTTGCGGTTCGACGGAATATCGCGATGGGACGGCGCAAGAAATTCTCATGATTGAAGGACATCCGATTTTGGTTGAAAACATACCCGCGATAATTTGCGTTCGTTGCGGCGAGTCTATATTCAGCCGAGAAACAACGGAAAAAATTCGCCAAATGATTCATGGAAACGCACAACCCGTCAAATCGATGACCATGAATGTTTACGAGTATGTTCCGTAAATTCATCCGAGGATTTCCTGGCGTATTTTCCCTTCTCTTCTTACTAGAGAGTAAATCTTCGCCCGCATGTCAAGGGGATTATTCAAAGGCGGAAAAGACCTTGCTTTTGTCGCTCCCCATACGAAGAAAGAAATATGAGAATCTACGAAATTTATCGCAGTATTCAAGGCGAGTCGACTTATGCGGGACTTCCCTGCACGTTCATACGAACGGCGGGGTGTTCATTGCGCTGTACTTATTGCGATACGGAATACGCTCTGCCCCGTCAGTCGGGTTCGGATAGGAATCTGGACGACATTCTAGCTGAAGCGGAACGTTTGGGATTGGATTTGGTGGAGATCACCGGAGGCGAACCGCTGGAACAGAAAGAGACGCCGGAATTATGCGCCAGGCTGATCGAAAAAGGGGCTAAGGTTTTAATTGAAACCGGCGGCGCTTATCGAATCGACGCGCTGCCAGCGGAAGCGGTAAAAATCCTGGATATCAAAACACCCGGCAGCGGCATGGCGCAACGCAACGATTGGGAAAATCTATTGCGCCTCTCGCCTCAAGACGAAATCAAGTTCGTATTAACCAACCGCGATGATTTCGCTTGGGCGGCGAAGGTTTGCTCAGAACGCGGATTGTACGGCGCATTTACGATCTTATTTTCTCCGGCGTTCGATCTCTTGCCGCCGGACCAACTGGCGGCGTGGATTCTCGCAGAAAAAATCCCCGTCCGCCTTCACCTGCAACAACACAAATATATATGGGGAAAGGACGCTCGCGGCGTTTGAACGTTTGTCTTCGAATATAGCCTTTAGCGGCGAAACCGCTATGATAGACGCGATGACGAATCTAGTAAGGAACGATCGGTACAATGCCATTCACCTATGAATTAGTCGCTTTAAAATCCCTCTCCCAAGATTGGGAGAGGTTAGGTGAGGGTTGATTGACTGTACTTAAAATCCCTCACCCTAATCCTCTCCCAGAGGGCGAGGGATTTTTTTGTTACTTTTTAATAGGATTTGAAATAAGATGAAATTATGACGAAGGAAACGGTTTTACCGCCTCGCGCCGTCGTTTTGTTGAGCGGCGGATTGGACTCGGCGACAGCGCTAGCTATCGCCATAGACGAGGGATTCGAATGTATCGCGCTCAGTTTCGATTATGGGCAGCGGCATGAGATCGAATTGCAGTCGGCCCGGCGCGTCGCCGCCGCCTTGGGAGCAAGCGAACACCGGATCGTAAAGTTCGATCTGCGCCAATTCGGGCGATCGGCGCTCACGGATAATATCGACGTTCCCAAAAACCGCCCGCTGGAGAAGATGTGCAGCGAAATACCCGTCACCTATGTTCCGGCGCGTAATACTATCTTTTTGTCTTTTGCGCTGGCGCTGGCAGAAGTTTCCGATTGCCGGGATATCTTCATCGGAGTGAACGCTTTGGATTACAGCGGTTACCCTGATTGCCGCCCTTCGTTTATAGAAAAGTTCCAGGAGATGGCGAAAGCGGGAACCAAGGCGGGCGCGGAAGGCGGTTCTTTTTATATACATACGCCATTGATCTCCATGACCAAAGCGGAAATCATCCAGCGCGGCGTTGCATTGGGCGTGGATTATTCGCTGACGTTGAGTTGTTACGATCCGGACGATCGGGGACGGCATTGCGGGGCGTGCGATAGTTGTTTACTGCGAAGAAAAGGATTCCAGGAAGCCAATGTTCAAGATCCAACCAATTATGTTACTCTCGAAATCCGCCCTTAGATCGATGGGAAAAGGGAAATTTTTTGCTATTCTCTTTTTCGCCGCCATCTCTTGCGGCCCTCCTCCTCCCCCCCAATCCTCCGTTTCCTCGGCGCCTTCGAATACTCCTACGCCCAAGATCGCCGCATCGAAGCAATACGATACCGCTTATTTTTTGAAACGCATGGGCGATTTACGCGAGTTCGCCCGTCCTCATCCTAATGAAAAAATGATTCTGCGTTCCAGCCATAACTCGCAAAACGGCCCCGATGACGCCGATGTTTTTCTGGGCGCGTATAAATTGGATGGCGACGGCGTGGAATGGAAAGCGCTCCTGGACGAAAAAGGTCCGGGATGCATCACCCGCTTATGGCTGCCGAGCCATGTGAAAGGACGCTTGCGCATCTATTTCGACAACGAAGCCAAACCGAGCATCGAAGCGCCGATTTCGGATTTCTTTGCGGGCAAATATAAAGAGCATTTCAAAAAAATGCTGGTCTTCGATCCGGAAGTTACTCCGTACGGCTATATTTCGTATTTTCCCCTGCCTTTCGAAAAACAATGCGCGATTTTTACGGACAGCCAAGATTCCAATTTTCGTTATCAAATCAACGTTCTCAAGTTGGACAGTAGTGTAAAAACGGTTACTTTTACGAACGAACTCGATTCATCCGCCCGGAATGCTTTAGCCAATCTCGACAAATTCATGGAGCAATTCGCTTTCAGCCATTTCGCTGGCAAGCCCCTCAGTGAAATGCCATCCCTAAAGATTCCTCCAAAGAATAGAAAGATGCTCATTAATTTACCGGGACCGGCGGCCTTGGATTATTTTCTTCTGCATTTGTCTCCCTTTACGGATGAGATGCTGCGGGGACTGCAAATGAAAGTTTATTGGGACGATATTTTGGAGCCTGCCATCGAATGCAGCCTTTACGATTTCTTTTGTCATGGCGGTCTGAATCTGGATGGATGGAATTCTCTCTTCTTGGGCATTTTCAAAAGCGAGGGCAAATGCTTCTGCCAGTTTTATATGCCATTCAAACAAAAGGCGCAGTTTTTTTTAGAGAATAATACGGAGCAGGAAGCTACCGTCTCGTTTTCCTATCATATCGATCCCGAAAAGACGCCGGACGACCCTCTTTATCTTTTCGTTCGCACCCATCGCCGCGATTTGATAATGGGATATTTGTATCCCTTTCTTGAAGTCGAAGGCGTTGGCAACTTCGTCGGCATGAACATCCAAGCGCTTTCGTCGCCCACCGATCCTCCCTACTTTTATTTGGAGGGCGACGAGTATTTCTACGTAGATGGAGAAAACGAACCCGCCTGGAGCGGAACAGGCCTGGACAATTATTTCAACAGCAGCCAGCACTTCGCAAACGTCAACTACTTCTTTACGCCCACGCACGGATGCCTCTCCAAGCAATTTGCAGAGAAACAAAGCTCAACGAACTGCTTTCGCTTCCATCTGCTCGACTATATTCCTTTCCAGACTTCCTTGATGCTGGTGGAGGAAGTGGGATGTCCTTTTCAATATTCCAATGTCGCGACGATCGATATGGTGAATTACGAATGGACCTGCTATTGGTACGGCAAGCAGGCGGCGGCGAAAGTGCCGCGGAATGAAGAGCTATTTTATTTTTCCGTCAACGAGACGCCGGAGGGTAGTCCAACGCCCGATTCTCCCATTATGGTAAATAGACAAGTTCGGCTGAGACTGCCGAGAGGCAAATGGTGGGTGCATTTCGCCCCCATATACAATCTATCCGACGTGCAGCATCAGGAAGTCGAATCCAAATGATATGGAGCCGCTGACGCCCCCCGAATCAGACCGCTTCAGGCCAGTGCCGGATTCCTTGAAAAAGGCTATAGGAGTTTTGTTCTTTCTTGGCATGATCCTGGGCGGATTGTCCTTATGGAGCCGATATTTCATTTTTACGGACGGCGCCATTTACGCCGCCGCAGGCAAGAATCTGGCCGATGGAAAAGGATTAACTTATTGCGGCGGGACGCATCTTTTCTATCCTCCAGGCTATCCATTGGCGATCTCTCTTTACTATCTGGCGCTGCGCGATGCGGAATTGGCGGGGCATCTGGTTTCCTATACCGCTTATCTCGCGTCGATCGCATTGACAGCTGCCCTGGCCTGGCGAATTCGTCCCTCTCCTGTTTACGTTTGCCTGGCGGCGGCGATGGCGGTTTTTCATCCGCAACTCGTTCTTCACGCCAGTTCCGTTCTCAGCGAATCGTTATTTGTCTGCGCCATATTGGCTAGTTCCCTGTGCTGTTGGATATTAGCCGAGCGTAGAAACGCCTCTTGGGGTTTATGGGCTTTGTGGGGAGGATGGCTTGGATACGCTTATTTGATCCGCGCCGACGGCCTTCTTTATGCGCCATTGCAGGGCATATTTATTTTCGTTCGGCAACGAAACGCATGGCGGAACCTTCCAGGGAGATTTCTGTTGGCGGCGGCGGTTCTTCTTTTCGTCATGGGACCGTATTTATTGTTGATGCGGCAGGAAAAGGGGCAATGGATGCTCTCCGTGAAAACCTCGATCCTTTTGGAATATTCGCTGGGAGCGATGAAAGGAACCGGCGGTTTGGAGGAGACAAAACGCACTTCCACTCTTTCCGAGGACGGCAAGACGTTCGCCATCGACCGATCCCAGGAAACGTTTTCATCCTTTCTTTTCGGCCATCCGGGAGAAGCGGTTCGACGAGTTGGGCATTGGACGAAGTATTTACTCAAACAAAATGGCATCGCCTTCGGCTGGATGGATATTCCCCTTTTGTTGATTCTCTGGGTGGGATTGGGGCGGAGTATCGCCAGTTATAAATCGTTGTTTGTTGTATTACATCTGGTTCCGATTTTCTTGTTTTTATTGCTTTATATCGATGCGCGTTTTTTGTTGGCGTTCCTTCCTTTTATCGGATTCGGCGCCGCCCGCGCCCTGGAGCAGGTTTGGATTTGGGGACATTCGGCGTGGAACGAAAAAAGATCGCGTCTTTTACTGATATGCGCCATGGCGTTGGTTTTTCTTGCCGGCGCAGCTCTAGGACCGCCGTATGGCCAACGAGTTTTCGCCAAGATAAATAAGGTTTTTTCGCCCCAAAGCAGCCTGCCTCTCGAACATAAACAAATGGGACTTTGGATGAAAGAGAACCTTTCCATTACCCCGGCGACGAAAATCTCCCATCGCAATCCCTGGATCAGTTTTTATGCGGAGGGGTGCCATAAGCGGACGCCATATCTCTCCACGCCCGATGAGTTGATTCGAAAATGCCGCGAGTTGGATATCGAATATCTGGTGGTGGACGAAAGGATGACTAAGGCGTTCATGCCCCAGTACGCCCCTTTGCTCAACGCCGGGGAAAAACGGGAAGGGCTTGAACTATTGCATGTTCTGGAGGGAACGCGCCCCAAAATCGCTCTCTATCGCGTTTTGAATACGGCGGAAGAATCGGCGGGACGGCATTCTGCGAAATGAAGATGCCTTTATTTTGCCTTATTCAAGGCTTCCCATTCGAATTGCCGGATGGCGTCATCGACGGTTTCATGAAGATCGACGACTTTATTGAGCCGGATCACTTCAAAAGCATGAGCAACCTGCCCCGTCACGCCGGCGCATTTCAAATTCCCTCCCAATTCCTTTACCTCGCGAAAGGTGCTGATCACCAGACCAATGAAATAAGAGTCGATCATGGTGCAGGCGCTTAAATCGAATACGAGGTTATAAAGACGATTGAGAAAAGCTACCGTAAGAACTTGCCGCATTCGATCGAGGATTTCTTCGGTCAATTCGCTTTCATCGATATGAATAACAAGGCAATTGTTTTTCTGCTCGTGCCAGATAGCCATAATGGTAACCAAAAATAAAAGTTTCTCTCCTTTACTAAAATCTTGAAATAAGATTCTATCATGAAAATGCGAAGTAAACAAATTGAGATTTAACAAAATTGAATTATTTTTGAAATCCACAATTTATATATTCCTACTGGAATACGATAAAATAAAAAATATTCTCATCAAAGGCCAAGGCCCAGACTCCTTTTTTGAATTCCGGGCCTTGGCTCGATATATCCAGCCGATGCCTTGTAACGATTATTTCTTGGCGGCGGCATAACGTTTCGCCGCATCGCTCCAATTGATTACCTGGAAAAACGCATCCGTATAGGCGGGACGCTTATTCTGGTATTTCAGGTAATAAGCATGTTCCCAAACATCGAGAACCAGCAAGGGAACGACTCCCCATTGCGTAAGGTTTTGATGTTTTTCTGCTTGCAGAATGACCAGGTTATCCGATTGCGGCTGGTAAGCCAAAATGCCCCAGCCGGATCCTTCCACGGCGTTGGCGGCAGCTTTGAATTGCGCGGCGAAGGATTCGTAACTTCCGAAGGATTTGTCGATTGCGGCGGCCAGTTCTCCAGAAGGTTTTCCTCCGCCTTTGGGACTCATATTCTCCCAAAAGATGGAATGCAGAAAATGTCCCGATCCATGAAACGCCAATTCGCGGCTCCAATGCTTCACGGCGGCGAAATCGCCGTTTTTTCGCGCTTCTTCCAATTTGTTTTCCGCTGTATTAAGACCATTCACGTACGCTTGATGATGGATGTCATGATGCAGCTTCATGGTTTGTTCGTCGATATGCGGTTCTAAAGCGTTGTATTCGTAAGGCAAGGGTGGTAAAACGTGCGGCATTCTTCTTCTCCTTTTTTTATGGACTATCGTATTTATATATATTATAAATAATAAAGTTTATAAATCAAAATAGAAAAGGGAATTTTTTAAAAAAAATTGTTATTTCTGGATGAGCGTATGGAATTACTTCGATTCGAACAACGCCATGAAGAGGAGGGGAAGCATGATCTCGTGATGACCGGTGAAGGATAAGCCGGTCCCGCCGCCGATCATGGGCCTCAAGACGACGTTTTGATTGGGCCGGTAATGTTGGATCATATCGAAATTGGCGGCGGTGAAGTTATGGATGGGACCGGTCAGATTGCGAGCGGTCGTGAGAGCTTTGAGAAAGACTTCAGGAAGAATAACATTAGACCCCACATTCATGATTACGCCGCCGTCGCCGATTTGCGCTACGATCTCGCATAAGCGACGAAAATCCAAAAGGCTGGTTTTACCTAACGCTTCGCCGGACGCTTCCGGGTGATGGTGAATGACGTCGGTTCCGATGGCGATATGAACAGTAAGAGGCGCGGAAAGGCGATGCGCGGCGGCGAGCAGGCTTAAGTCTTTGTAAGCAAAATCCGATTCGGCGATGCGCTCGCCGATGGTTTCGCCAAGCCCGCGCCCGGCGGCGGCCGCTTCGCCGATCCATCGATTGAGGATGACGCCAGTCTCCTCGGTCATACCGAAACTCCCATCTACTAATGCTTCGGCTACATCTTCGGAAGTGCTGCCCGCCAGCGCTAATTCGAAATCGTGAATCACTCCCGCGCCGTTCATGGCGATAGCGGTGACGAAATCCTTTTCCAGGGCGCGGACGATCCACCGGTTCAGCCCGACCTTGATGGAATGAGCGCCCATCATGAGCAGAATGGGTTTATTTCGTTTTTTCGCTTCCACGATGGCTTGAACGAGGATTTTCAAATCGCGGGCTTTGAGATAATCCGGCAGAGCATTCCAAAAATCAAGAAAATAGGCAGGCGTAGGGGGAGGGGATGGGATCGTTCGGGCTTTGACCAAACTTTTCCGCGAAAAGATAGAATAGCGCTTGAGTTTGGAAAAATCCATGCCCCAATCTCCCACAAAGACAATTTGCGGCTAACCGATTCCTGCTTATCGACAACTTTCCAATGGATAAACAGCAAACGGCGGGTAAACAATTGCGTTTACCCGCGCGATTCATCTGGTTATTCCATCGTCGTAAATTAATGCGCGAAATAAATCCATCCGCCGATGCGAATGGCTGGGATACGGCGGCGATATTATTTCAGTTTATATTTCCGTTTAAAGCGTTCGACGCGCCCCGCCGTATCGATGAATTTTTGTTTCCCCGTAAAGAACGGATGGCAGGCGGAGCAGATTTCAACCTTGATTGTTTCCACGGTGGAACCGGTTTGAAATGTGTTTCCGCAGGCGCAGCTGACGGTAGCTAGGTAATAATTGGGATGGATGCCTTTTTTCATCGGTAGATACCAAATCCTCTGTGCAAATGTTCGATAAGAACGTTAAGACCGATTCATCCAAATAAATGAAAGGAAAAGGTCTTTTCTCTTAAATCTCAACTTATTGCAAGAAGAGAATTATATAAACTCCTTTGGCGCCGGTCAATTGGAACGAAGAGATAATGCCGCTTTAAAACTTCCCATCCCGTTGTTCATAATGGGTCGGTTTATCGTACATGGGTCCGTTCGAGAGAATCCAATGCGCCGCCCAGCCGATTATTCTTTCGATAGAAACTGAAGGCGTCCCGAAGAGATTCACGGCTTGAGCGGGATTATTGAGCAGAGCGGTTTCCGCTTCTTCGCCATGAAAAATGGGATTCTTGGCGAATTTATCACCAAAACGCTGGGCGAGCCAGCGGATGGAGACAATTTCCGGACCGGCGATATTCAAAATGCGGAAAGGCGTTTCGCAAAGGCTCAGCGAGCGCAACGCCCAGCGATTGGCGTCTCCTTGCCAGATGACGTTGACATAACCCATCGCCAGCGGAATCGGCGTTTGCTCATAGACTTTTTTGGCGATGTCCATAAGCGCGCCGTAACGCATTTCGACGGCGTAATTGAGGCGCAGCAAAACGCCCGGCGTTTTGTGAAGTTGGGAAAAATGCTGAAAGATTCTCTCGCGCCCCAGGCAGGATTGGGCGTATTCGCCGATGGGAGCGGGAACATCCGTTTCCACCGATCCGCCGGAAGCCGGAGCGACCAGAGGATAGACGTTTCCCGTGGAAAAAGCCGCGATGCGCGAATGGCGGAAGCGTTCGGCGGCGAGACCGGGAAGATAAACGTTCATAGCCCATGTGAGCCATTCCTGGCCCGTTGAGCCGAATTTTCTTCCCGCCATGAAGATAACGTTTCTCGCTTCGGGCAATTGGCCGAGAAATTCCCGGTCCAGCAAATCTCCGGCGATAGTTTCGACGCCGTTCCGTTCCAAGCGCTCTCTTAAGCCCGGCTCGGAAAAGCGGGAAACGCCGATGACGCGCTTATCCGTTCCCGCTGCAACGAACGCCCGCCTGGCCATGAGCGCCAGCGTCGGCCCCATTTTCCCACCGGCGCCAAGCAAGATCAAATCGCCGTCCAAACGGCTCAGCGCATCGATGACGCCCGCATCGGGACGGGAAAGAATCTCTTCCAGTTCCTCTTCCGTTTCGATGACGGGGGGATAGGCGTAATCTTTTTCCATAGAACGTTGGATTCCAATCTTTCGATTTGTTATTGAACTTCCGTTTCAATAATATCTAAATTTGTTTATTTTTCCTAGAAGCGGCTGCGCAGATTTTACGCCCCATCAGCGTTTGGGGGATTTTCCAGCAAATATAAGCGGCGCCGAATTCCCTCGACATTCGTATGAGTTTAATCTCATCAGCATTTCGAGCCTAGAAATTACCGGCATTTTTCCATCATCTTCCCTTCAAATGATGTATATATATACGATAAACTCACTTCATTGCTAATAAAAAGGGAGTTGATCAATTGGAGAACAACAAAAATACCAGTTAATTTATTCTATCTTTTATAGGAGAATATCCATGAAAACCGCGACTAGAATGAGAGTATTGGGGTTATTCCTTTTTGTAACGATCATGGGAGGAATCTCTGCGCAGGCGACCGTGTACTACCACGAAGATTTCAACAGCTATGCGGATACGCAAGCGCTATGGGCGGCCTGGAAATCCGGCGATCTTTCGCAACTTCCAGCGGGGGATCCCAACGCCCATCCGGGCGAACCTCAACTGGAAGCGGCTTATTGGATGTTATGGGCGGAGGACGGAGAGGTGTATAACGAGCCGGGGGCTGCGCCTATTGGAGATTTGAATCTCGGCAATTGGGCCAGCAGCCCTACGGAGCGATTTCGCAAAGGAGCGCCCGATCGCAACGGGCTGACGCATTATCTGCGCAAATTAGCGGGCGTTGCCGGCGCAGGCGACGATAGGTATATCAACAGCGATTCGGACTGGTCGGATGCGCACGATCCAACGCGTCCGCCCGATAAGCCAAGAGGGGCGGGCAAATACGAAGAAGGATACTATATCAACTCCCCCGATAAAGCCATTGATCTCTCCAGCGTCGCGCCCGGAAGCCCTCTTTGGCTTCATTTTCAAGCCCAGATCGTTCTCAACGACGATAACGGCACCGCTCTTTACGAACTCTGGATCAATCCCGACAACTCGAATCCGGCGACGTGGACGCTGGCCATGCAACGCATCGCCACCGCCCGTCTGGCTTCCCGCAATCGAACCGAACCGTTCGCCACTCCCGACAACGCCACCGGCCTTTTCGGCGTCGTTGATTTGGATATTTCCAAACTCGGTTTGCAGGGGAAGAAGAACGTCGGTCTTCGCTTCATGCACCGCGGCTCCATCTATGACTATAATGTGATTATTGACGAAATATTGATCGATGACGTGGAATACGGAAAAGGCGATGTGGTGCTATTTCCCAAAGAAACGTTCGATTCCGCTTCCGGCAGTACTCTGCCTATCGGTTGGAGCGCTGTCGATAACAACAAACTTCATCCCTGGGAAGCCGAACCGCTCTTTCACCGCACCTCAGCCAATGACGTCGGCGAGGTCGATCCTCTGTACGTGAACCGTTTGGACGAACATTTCGTGTGCAACGGTACGTATCCCCAAGAGAATATTAAATACTTCGACGAAAAAGAAGATTACCTGCTCACTCCTAAGATCGATTGTTCGCGCGCGAAAGAAATGGCGTATCTGCATTTCGATTCGGAAGCGCGAATCGATACCATCTCCCGTCGGCCCAATGACAAAAAAGTCGTGGATATGACGTTGGACGGCGGACAAACCTGGTCGGAAGTCTGGACGTATCAAGGGATTGGCCGAAGAAGCGACAATATGCCATGCTATACGCAGCATATCGTTCCCATTCCCGCCGCAATCGGCAAACCAGAAGTACAATTTCGTTTTGTTATTCGAATTAACGATACCTTATCCTTCTGGGCCATCGATAATGTCGAGGTTACCGGAGACAGCAAGCCCGTCGAAGTGCGCGAATGGCAAAAGTTTTAAAGGCGAATTCAACCAAAATCGACCTTGAATTCCGCGATTCGAAAAATTCATAGATAGCGAGTATTCTCAGGTTTTCTCGATTCAAGTACGCTGGGGCGCCTCCTGTGGGCGACCGAGGGAGGATCATTTTTTTTGTTTTTTAATTGCGAAATCGCGAAAAAACGGTGAATACCACGAGTTTTATGAATTGCGGATAACGCGGATTTTTTTGGATTCCACTGAGAAATTATTCTCACAGCGCTATCCTTTGCGTCAACGTAATTTTCTTTTTTTTCGTGTTTTCATTTTTTTATTTCGTGTTTTCGCGATTCAAACGACGATTGCAAAAGAATCGCTATCCCTTTCATGGCTCGCAGCCAGCGAGAGCAATTGCGCGGAATCGAATTCATTTTCACGATCCACCCTTGGGCGATTTCGCAACCATAAGTAAACTGGATCATCTCTATTTGATTTGAATGTTGAGGCCGCTGTGAAGCACTTTCTTCTTTTGGGCGTGGGTCCCCTCCCCTTTTACGAATCGAATCATCTGTATGGATTCGGCATTCGCACTTGGCAATTCGCAAGGCCGCTATTGGCCGCCGGGCATCGCATTACTCTAGTAACCTGCGAATTCGGCGCGTCCAGAGAAAGCGCTATCCATATCAAGTATCACAACGATCCCGCAATTTTCGGCCATCTCGAACATACGGCGCTGCCGGAACCGAATCCCCGCAACGTCAACGTATTGTTAACGCGCATCGAGGACATCATCAAAACGCACCGCCCTAACGCCATCATCGCGGCGGGTTCCACCATTTCCACCAACCTGGCTGCTTCGCTCAGATCCGAACTGCCCCTCTGGCTGGATATGTTCGGCGACCTCTTCGCGGAAGTGCAGGCGAAGAGTCCCTTCACTAACGAAGGGGAGGAATTGAAATTCTTCCATCAAACGCTCTCGCGGGTATTATTGCGCGGCGACCGCTTTTCGACGGTTTCGGAGATGCAGCGGGGCGCCGCTATCGGCCAACTGGGCTTGATGGGACGGTTGAACCGCTACACGCTGGGAGAAGAATTGGTATGGACGATTCCCTGCGCGATGGACGGCGAAATTTCCCCCGTCAAGCGCGATTCCATCTTTCGCGGCGTAGAAACCGGTTCGTCGGATTTTATTCTTTTATGCAGCGGCGGCTTTAACACTTGGACGGATGTGGAAACCCTTTTCGAGGGCATCGAAGGAGCGATGGAAAAGAACCGCCGCATCCATTGCGTCGTGACGGGCGGCGCGATTACGGGACACCACGAGAGCGGTTATAACCGTTTTCGCAGTCTTATTTCCAAAAGCCCTTACGAAACCCGTTTCCACCTTCTGGGATGGGTTCCTACGGAAAAAATGGCGCAAATCACCTTGGAATGCGATTTGGGATTGAACGTCGACCTTCCCATTTACGAATCCCTGCTGGGCAGCCGCAACCGGTTGCTTTTCTGGATGCAGTGCGGCCTTCCGATACTAACCACTGTAACGACGGAACTCTCCCGCGTCGTTTCGGACAATCGAATCGGCCTGGTGGTTCCCCCTCGCGAATCGAAGCAGCTCTCCGCGAAAATTTTGGAGGCGGCGCAAAATCCCAGCGAGATTAAATCGATAGCCTTGCGAGCCAAACGTTTCGCTTATTCCTATTTTTCTTTCGAAGAAAGCGTTCAGCCCTTGCTGCGATGGGCGGAGCATCCCGTGAAAGCCTCCGACAACGCCGAACGGGACGTGCGCAACGGCCAACTCTTCAACCAGGTCGATGTTCTTTGGCATTCCTGGGCTTTTCCCGAACATGGGAACGAGTTGGATTTAACCATTCCCCGCGCGCCTAAGGCCGTGATACGCACTCGCCCCCAAGGCAAAAGCTGGTGGCGGCGGCTTTGGGGATTTTAAATATCATGCCGCAAATCAACGTCTTCATCCCCCATCATTCCAATCGGAAACACCTGATCCCCCTTTTTTCTTCTCTTTTGAATATGGGATTATCCAGCGATCAGGCGGAATTCATTCTGGTGGATAATGGTTCGGCGGATGGATCGGTGGACCTGGTTCGCCGAAAATTTCCCCTCGTTAAGATACATCGCTTCGAACGCAATCAGGGATTCGCTCCGGCATTGAATCAAGCCGTACGGGCGTACGATTCGGAATGGGCATGCTTTCTCAACAACGACGTTTGGGTGGATCCCGATTGGCTGCCCAATCTGCTCTTCGCCGCCGAGAAGACGAAATCTCCCTGCGCCGCTTCCCATATTCTCGATTGGACGGGTAAGAAAACCCAATTTGCGGGCGGATGGATCAATCTCTTCGGCAAGGGATTCGAAAGCAGCGATATCCTCTCGCGCGAACCTTACGAAATTTTCTTTCCCTGCGGCGGCGCCATGCTGATTCGGAGAGACGTTTTTCTGGAAGCGGGCGGATTCGACGACGAGTATTTTATGCTTTACGAAGACGTCGATCTCGGCTGGCGCCTGCGCCTTTTCGGCCACAAAATTTATTTGGCGCCGGATGCGTGGGTGATGCATCGCGGACACGCCTCGTTGAAGAACGAACCCTATTCCCGCAAAGCCGTTTTTTACGAGCGCAACAGCCTGGCTACAATATACAAAAATCTATCGGACGCATCCCTCTGCATCGCCATGCCGTTGGCGCTGCGGGAGGCGGAACTGCGCGCCCACGCCCTCGGCGGCGCCGGTTCACCCTTCCGTTATTCTTCCGACGGCCTCGCCATGCGCGAGGCGTTGGCGGATTTTTTCCGCCTGCTTCCCCATTGGAAAGAAAAACACGCCTTCGTGCAATCGCGGCGCAAATGCAGCGATGAGGAAATATTTAAACGCTTCTTTCCCCAACCGACACAAATGTGGGCTTACGCCGAACAGCATTACCGGCGCATCGCCTGGCCGCAAACTTTTTCGCAAATTTGGGATATCTTTCAAAAAGCCTCCGAAGAACTCGGCTTAATCCCATCCGACGAAGAGACGGCGTAATTGCGTAGGGTGGGCTCAAAGCAAAACGTAGCCCACCGCCTTTCTTAATTCACTAGGCTTGGCTTTAGCGATAAATCGACGGGGTGGCAAGGGGAAAGCGTCAGCCTGCCCTTGAGGGATCGATCAAAGGCAGACTTCGTCTTGCCTTTGCCACCCCGTCAATCTTTTTCATCATTCATCATTCATCATTCATCATTCACAGGGCTTGGCTTTAGTAATAAATCGGCTAGCATACATTTTCACATTCGACAGGAGGCGCAAAATGGCGAAAGGTAAAAACAAAAAAGCACATAAACTCCGTTGGCGTAAGAAAAAAGCCAATCACGGCAAGGCTCCATGCTCAAGCCGATAACGGATCGTTCCAACCCGGGATGCGTTCGCATCCCTTTTTTGTTTCTTCTATCCTTAATACCTGTTAATCGGCGCGAACTGCGGCATTTCCCTCATTGATAGAATCGTTGGATCGCGATTTCGTCAAATCGATATTCGGGAAAAATCATGCCGCCAAAACCAGAACTATCCATCCAGCTTTTTCGCATCAACGGCTTCACTCCCCTCGCTTCCGTCGTATCTCCCCGAAAAATCACCATCAAATCCGCTTTCGGCGCCGGGAAAAGGCGTTGCTGGATCGAGTTGTTCAACGAAGATGCAAGCTTTCCCGCCGCTCTGGGATGCGTTCTGGAGGTTTGGATCAACGGCGTCCGCTGCTTTCGGGGACGAGTGGCGGAACGGCGCATCGATTCCATCGACGATCGTTTGTCGCTTTACGCCGTCTGGGACCCGGAACGCGAATTCAACCAAGCGGCGAACGGCCGATTCGAAAACCTGACAACGGACGCCATTCTCGATCTTCTTATGGCGAATTCGCCGCTGAAACGGGCCGGCGCTTATGGTCACGCTTACGCGTTCGGCGCGATCGAGTTCTCCGATTACCCCTTTTTTTCCGCCGTCGATCTTCTCGCCAAACTGGCGGGCAACTGGCTTTGGGATGTGGGAGAAGACGCCGCGCTCCGCTTTCGTCCGCGCCAGTCCATCCCCGATCATCCCCTCTTTCTCGCTCCCGGCGCCTATGTCGTCAATCTGTGGGAAACCGTAAACGACGCGTTTGCCTATGTCCGCTTGAATGGCGGCTTCGCCGATGGGGAGGTTTACGAGAATTGGATCGCTCTTCCCGGACGCTTATATTCATCCGAAGCCGAAATCGCCCGCGTTTATGTGCGCCCCCTCGCCAGTTTCGACGCCGTAGCCGCCTTGCGGCGCGCGATTCTACAGCAAATGCGAAGGCCGAACTACGAACATTACGTCGATCTCATCGGATACGGCGAAAAGATCGCTCCCGGCGATACCGTCCGCTTTCGCGCCGACGACATGCCTCAGCTTCCCCAAGATCGAATATTCCGGGTGAAAATGCGCGAAATCACGTACGCCCACGAGCAACTGCAAACGCGCCTGCATTTGACCTCCGGCCTCGAATCCTCCTCCACTTTTTTTTATTATTTCCATAACGACTCGATCTTCCTCCCTTCCTTCAAAGAAGGAAAATCCGGCGCGTTTCAGTTGGACGTATCGGCTATGGATTCGCAAACCCACATCGATGCGGCGTAAGAGGAAGCGCCGACAAGGGCAAAATAAAATCCTTGTTCTTGACGCCCGCCGTATAGTATTAGGTTTCTTTAATAATCCATTTGACCGCCACGCTGGCATCGATCACGTAAAGGCTCATCGGCTGTCCCGCAGTTCGCGAATATCGAGAGCGCTATCGCTTTGAATAGGGCCAACTTGTTCGCGGAAATCTTCCAAGCGATGTTTCCAATCGGCTTTACGAATAAATTCTTTCACGCTTCGTTTTCGCTTGCGAGCGGCTTCTTCGATAGCCTGGCGGGTTTGGGGATCGATGGATACTCCGTATTCCTCGGCCACGGTTCCGAGGCGGGCCAGGAACTCGGGATCAATGGGATGGTTATGAGCGGTAAAATGGACGGTCAATTCGTTCATGAGATTTTCTTCCTTGATCGATATCGAAAATAATGTTACCTAGAAAATATCGGTTGAGCAAGCAAAAATTCTACATCAAAATGATAACGTTGGTTCGAAAGATGGCGATGGAAGCCATCGATTATCGTATTTGGCGGACTGCGCTTCGCTTTGAGCCTACCCTACGCAACTGACAACATCCCCCCGCGCCTCATATTTGTCAGAATCAGGAATTCCAGGATGAAAGGATGACCAGGATTTTTTTATCCTGCAAATCCTGGCCATCCCGATTCTGACAAAAAAGCGGAGTCAAGGGCAGAAAAAACCTTGTCCTTGCCACCCACCCACCCGTTACGCCTTTACGATTAGCGATAGATGGTTCACTCTATGAAATCGCGATTTTCATACTTGATAATCTTTATCCATTGGGAAAAAATTATGCCGAAAAAAACGAAACTCCAACCTTTTCGATCATGGGCGGCGAGCCTTCTTTTCTACCTGGGATTTGCTGCTGCCGCCGTTGCGGCGGATGCGCCCTCCAACCATTGGCCTTCTTGCCGCGACGAAAAAAACCTCGCCGCCGATTTGAAAGCGCTACGGCGGGATCACGCTTCCTTTTTCCGCTTGGACGCTTTGGCAAAATCCAAGGAAGGCCGCGAAGTATGGTTGGCCGAACTAGGCCGGGGCGATGAAAAAGATCGCCGCCTGCGTCCCGCTTTGCTAGTTGTAGCGGGGGTGGAGGGAAACGATCTCGCGGGAACCGAAATGGCGATGGCTTTTCTCAACCGTCTCTGCGAGAAAGAAAAAGAATCCAAGGAAATCCAATCGCTGCTGGAGTCGGTTGTGGTTTACGTCATTCCCCGCCTCAATCCCGACGCCGCCGAACGCTATTTTATGAAGCCGCGCATGGAGATGGCGGGCGATGCAGCGCCCTTCGACGCCGATCATGACGGCTTAGTAGACGAAGACGTCCCCGACGATCTTGACGGCGACGGTATGATTTCCTGGCTGCGCGTAGAAGACCCAAAAGGGACGCTGATCCCCCATCCCGGCGACGAACGCCTCTTGATCGAAGCCGATCCCGCGAAAAACGAACGCGGGCGCTTCCTTCTCTTTTTGGAAGGCAAGGACAATGACGCCGACAAGAAGATCAATGAAGACCCACTCGGCGAAGTGAATTTCAACCGCAACTTTCCCTTCCATTATCCCTGGTTCGCGCCGGACGCGGGCGTCTATCAAATCTGCGAAAACGAAACTCGCGCTCTCGCCGAATTCATTCTCGGTCATCCCAACATTGCCGCCGTCTTCACCTATGCGAGCAATGATAATCTGTTAAAGACGCCGCCCTCAGCCGACCGTTCCTTCGGCCGCGATCCGCAAGAAAAAATCCGGACGGAAGACAGTAAATATTACGAAAAATTAGGCGAACTCTATCGTGAGCAGTTGGGAATCGAAAAAACCATTGATTCGCCCAGCGTTTCCGGCGCTTTCTCCGATTGGATTTACTTCCATCGCGGAATTCTCTCCCTCTGCGCCAGCGCTTGGAGTCCTGACCTTGCGTTAGCCTTGAAGAAAGAAGAGCCTGAGAAGAAGGAAGAAAAAAAAGAAGAAGCAAACGGCGAAAAACCGAAGGATCAAGAAAAAAAGGAAGAGAAAAAAGAAGAAAAGAAGAAGGAAAAAGAAGACGAGCGGGGAAAGACGGAATTAGAGTATTTAAAATGGCTGGATGAAAACGCTCCCGATTATTTCATTCCTTGGAAATCCGTCAAGCATCCCGATTATCCCAACCAAAAGGCGGAAATCGGCGGCTTCGCGCCTTACGCCAAGACGCTGCCTCCCGCGGAATTTCTGCCCCAACTCGCGGAAAAACATGCGGAATTTCTTATGCAACTTCTAAAAAAGTTACCCCGCATCCGCATCCAGGATATCGAAATCAAGGCCTTGGAACAAAATGTTTTCGAGATCGAAGTCAAAGTGGAAAACGCCGGATTCCTGCCTACGATTCTCGCGCATGGCGAACGGACGGGCGAAATCTTTCCCACGCGGTTGGAAACAAATCTTCCCGCCGGCGCATTTCTAGCTGGCAGTCCCCGCGCCCGCGTCGGCGCTCTGCATGGCAGCGGCGGGATAGAGGAAATCCGCTATATCGTCAAAGCCCCTGCGGGAACCAAGGTGGAATTTACCCTAATCTCCGCCCAAGCGGGACGCGATGCGCGAACTGTTGTACTGACTGGAGGTGGAAAATAATGATCGTCAAATCCCTTCGCCCTATCATCCTCGCCGCCATTCTTTTTGCGGCGACGCAAAATTCCTTTTCAGCGGAAGCAACCAAGAATTATTTTCCCGCTCTCGGCGCGCCCGCCGAACGCAAGGTGGAAGTCGCTTGGAACCGCTTTTACGATACGAAAGGCTTGGAAGATATTCTTAAGCGCATCCAAAAAGCCTATCCCCAATTGACGAAACTCTATTCCATCGGCGAGTCTTACGAAGGACGAACCATCTGGTGTCTTGAATTGACCAACCGAGAGAAAGGCGATCCCGCGCGCAAGGCGGGCATGTATATCGACGGCAACATCCACGGCAACGAAGTCCAGGCGGGCGAGGTGGTCATGTACACCGCTTGGTATCTCTGCGAGAGTTACGGCAAAGTCGAAAAAGTAACCCAGCTCCTCGACGATCGCGTCTTCTATCTTATCCCCACCATCAATCCCGACGGGCGCGACAATTGGTTTCACAACGCCAATACGGCACATTCTTCCCGCAGCGGCTTGAAACCCCTCGACAACGACCGAGACGGCCTTGTCGACGAAGATGGGTATGACGATCTCAACGGCGACGGCGTCATCACCATGATGCGCATCCGCGATTCCAACGGACGTTGGAAGCCCCATCCCGATTATCCCGAATTTCTCATGATCCGCGCCAAGCCCGACGAGCGGGGCGAATATGATCTGCTCGGCGATGAGGGAATCGACAACGACGGCGACGGCCGCGTCAACGAAGACGGCCCCGGCGGCTACGATTCCAACCGCAACTGGGCCTACGACTGGCAACCGCCTTATGTCCAATACGGTTCCATCGAATTTCCCTTCTCCCTGCCCAACACCCAAGCCGTCGCTCGCTTCGTCATCGCGCATCCCAACATCGCCAGCGGCCAATCCTACCACAACGCGGCGGGAATGATCCTGCGCAGTCCCGGCCGCGAGGGCGGCGCCATGACGCCGCAAGACGACCGCGTCATGGCCGAAATCGGCCGCAAGGGCGAGAGGATGCTGCCCTTCTATCGCTCGCTGGTCTGCTGGAGCGGATTGTATCCCGTGTGGGGCGGCGAATTCGATTGGTTCTATGGCGCTCGCGGCATTTATTGCTATACCAACGAACTATGGACGCCGCGAAACATGTTTCGGGATGGAGGCGGCCGGGACGAGGACGACGCCGATTTCCTGCGTTATTTGACAATGGAGCAGGGCATTGTGAAATGGCAAGCCTGCGATCATCCCACCTATGGCAAAATCGAAATCGGCGGAACCGCGAAGGAATTCAGCCGCACGCCTCCCTCCTTCCTGCTGGAAGAGGAATGCCACCGCAACATGGCGTTTACTTTATATAATGCCGAGATGATGCCCAAGATTCAATTCGGAGACGTCTCCGTCGAATCCCTCGGCGGCGATCTCTATAAAGTATGGGTGGAAGTGCGCAACGAAGGCATGATCCCCACCCGCTCCGGCCAGGACGTCAACCATTCGATCTCCACGCCGGATGTCATTTCCCTGGAAGGGAAAAACGTCCGCGTTCTCAGCGGGGGACGAGTAACCGACCGCTACTTCAAGCGCGTCGATCCCGTGGAAGTGCGCCCCCACCGCGTAGAAATCCCCGCCATCGGCGGCCTCGATTCGGAACGGGCGCAATTCGTCGTCAAAGGCAAAGGCGAGGTCGCCATAACCGCCGATTCCGTAAAAGGCGGCCTGATCCGCAAGACGATCGAGTTGAAGTGATAAAGTTTGTCGGACAGTAGGGTGGGTCGAGCGAAGCGAGCACCACCATAATAGCTACTCATCCTGACTTGTTAGTGGTACGCTTATATCGAGGAGCATGAACGATGCAAACGAAAGAAACCGAGGAAGAGCATTCGCGAATATTTCGTTTCATCTGATTTTGGAAGAGTGTACGACGAGGCAATCGGCTATGAAGATGAATCCCTTTGATTGCATTAAGATGAAACGAAAGGCGTCTCTACAGATTTATGAACGTTTGAAGAATCTGAATTTACAGGAGAAGGTAGAATATTGGAAAAAACGAAATGAAATTTTTATGCGGGAACAAGAAATTTTGAAGACGAAAACTCCAACTTAAGCATTTCACCCTATTCGAGAAAGGGAGGAAACGGTTTTGTCGAATACAACATCTCGCTCAAAAAATCGAATCCGTTTTTTTCCCTATCAGGGAACGATCGTTCTATGTTTACTTATATGGAGTTCGGCGAATCGTTCCGAATCCCAGCCCGCCGATTCTTTTCCCTCCTTCTTGTCCGTGGAAAGGCTCACGACCGACGACGGCCTCGCCAGCAACCAAATTCGAGTCATTCATCGCAGTCAATCCGGATTCATGTGGTTTCTTACGGATAGGGGTTTAATAAGATATGATGGATATGAAGCCATCAATTATCAGTACAATCCAAATGACAACAACTCTCTATCCAATAATGAATTAACTTCCATATTGGAAGACGGCGATGGAATCCTTTGGATCGGCTCTAAGGAAGGATTTAACCGCTTCGATCCCAAGACCGGACTATTCAAACGTTATTTCCATGATCCCAACAAACCGGCCAGCATTAACGATAATTTTGTTACCCATATTCTGAAAGATAAAAAAGGAAGATATTGGATCGCGACCCATTGCGGACTCAACCTATTCGATCCCGTTCGCGAAACTTTCCGATCTTTCCATCGCGATCCCAACAATCCCGATTCGTTGGGAATGGAGCATATCAACCGTCTCGCCGAAGACCTGTCGGGAAAACTCTGGCTCGGCCCTCTAGGCAATGCATCCATAGAACGATTCGATCCGGATTCCTTTGTTATCCAACGATATAAAAACTTACTCATTGAGCCTGCTAACTATCCCGACGTTATAACGTTTGCCGTCGATCCTTCCGGTTCTGTGTTATTCGGTTCTTGGGCCTGGGGACTATTCCAGGTGAATCCCGCCGACGGCTCTTTCAAAAATTTCCGCTGCAATCCTTCCGATCCTCGCAGCCTCTCCGGCGATATCGTGCATAGTATTATTCCCGACGGGAAAGGCAGGTATTGGATCGGAACGCGGGGAGGCGGGCTTTGCCGATTCGATCCCCAGACCGGACGATTCCAGCGTATAAAAGTCGTATGGAAAACCGATCCGAACGCCGTCATCGAGACAATCTTCTGCATCTATCAAGACAATGCCGGCATTTTATGGCTTGGAACCATGAATGACGGAGTCTGCCGCTACGACAGCAATCGGGAGCAGTTTCTCTGTATTAAAAACAATCCCAAAAATCCAACCAGTTTGAGCGAAAATCGCGTATACGCTATATGCGCCAGCCGGGATGGAACCATCTGGATCGGAACCGACGGCGGCGGGCTGAACCAATACGATCCCAAAACCAATTCGATGGTTGCGCATTATGTCAACGATCCTTCTCGCGCCGATAGTCTCGCCAGTAATACGGTGATCTCATTGTATGAGGACTCCAAGGGAACCCTCTACGTGGGTTGTTGGCAAACTCAAGAAGGAGCGTTCAGCCGTTTTCTCCCGGAAACAAAAACCTTTCGCCGGTATCCCCACAATCCGGGGCATCCGGATGGATTGCACTGCATCACCGCCCGCGCTCTTCGGGGGGATTCCTTCGGGAAAATATGGATTGGCGGCGACGGCAGCGGAATATGCATCTTCGATCCGAATAATGAAACCTTTCAACGTTGCGTAAAGGATACCTCTTCAGCCAGAGGATTGCGCGATAGAAATATTCGTTGTTTTTATGAAGATCATTCCCAAACCATGTGGGTGGGAACCGAAAGCGCAGGTTTGCTGCGCTACGATCGCAGCCAGGATCGATTCGTCGAATATCGCGACGCTTCCCTCAATCTCAACCGCTTATCCACGGCCAATATAATGACGATTTATGAGGATCGACAAAACGCTCTATGGCTGGGTACGGAAAACGGCATCGTCCGTCTTAGCCCCGATCGCACCCAATCTACGAATTTTTCCATGAGCGACGGTTTGGCGGACAGCGTGGTAAAAGGAATCCTGGAAGACGACTATGGATTTCTTTGGATCAGCATGGATAACGGAAAAATGTCCCGCTTCCATCCCGAAACCCGGCAAATCCGGAATTTCGACCGCAGCGACGGTTTGCAAGGATTGGCGTTTAACTCCAATTGTTTCGCCAAAGGATTGAACGGCGAGTTTTATTTCGGAGGAATCGGCGGCGTAAATTGCATCTGGCCCGATCGAATCACTCAGAATGCGAACATCCCTCCCATCGCGCTTATTGCCTTTAATGTGCTGGGCAAATCTCATCCCTTCGAACCGTTTCTCTCCGCAGGACAACCCATTCGGCTCGATTACCGCCAAAATTATTTGTCATTCGAATTCGCCGCCCTGAATTATACCCACTCGCATAAAAACCAATATGCGTATCGTTTAACGCCGCTCGAAACCGACTGGAACGTTTCCGGCGTCCGGCGTTACGCGCAATATACGGCGCTGGAACCGGGCGATTACATTTTCCAAGCTAAAGGCTCCAACAACGACGGCGAATGGAACGAGAAAGGAATTTCCCTATCCATTTCCATAAAATCTCCCTATTGGAGAACCTGGTGGTTTAAAACTGGAAGCGCCGCATTCATCCTTGCGACCCTCTTTCTGGGATACCGCTATCGAGTCCGTTTTTTGGAGAAACAGAGAATATTCTTGGAAATGGAAGTTGAAAAGCGAACTCGCGAGCTGAATGAAGCCAACCGAGCGTTGGAACGGCTTTCGAAGCAGGATGGATTGACGAAGCTCGCCAACCGCCGCTGCTTCGACGAGCACATCGAGATGGAGTGGAGGCGTTCTTTGCGCAACCGGACGCCAATATCTTTGATCTTTATCGATGTCGATTTTTTCAAACCCTATAACGACTTTTACGGACATCAAGCCGGGGACGAATGCTTGCAAAGAATTGCGGAGGCAATTCGCGGCTTTGTGAATCGTCCCGGCGATCTGGTTGCGCGTTACGGCGGAGAGGAATTCATGATGGTTTTGACGGATGCGGAACCCGCCATCGCCTACCAAATCGCCGAGCAACTTCGGCTTCAGGTCGAATCATTGACAATGCCCCATCATCAATCGAATGCGGCGCCCATCGTTACGATCAGCCTGGGAGTCGCTTCTATGATTCCCAGACCGGAAGAGTCGCCTGATCGGTTGATCCAGGCGGCGGATCAGGCCTTGTATCAATCCAAACAAAAAGGAAGAAACATAGCAACCGCCGCCTGCATCAATTAAGCACCGATCTTCATGGGAATGAATTAGCCCAAAATTCAGGTGGACGAAGCGCCCACAAAGCGCTCCGTTTCTCGTAGTAAAAGGCGCGAAGGGCTTCGTAGTGTTTTTGAGCGATCGTGGAAGGGGTGGAAAAATAGTCGAATCCGTCCATCGGGCGCCTCAACGGGATATTATTTTTGGTATAATATTACCATGAAACAATTATATGTATTTCACTAAATAAGTCAAGTCCGAATAATAAAATGATGAAAACCCTTAAAATAGGGGTATATAAAGGATTATCGAGTAAGGGGGGATGAATTAAATGAGGAATAAAATACGATACCTGGAAGTATTAACCCAAAAGTCAATCCAAAATTCTTTCACTACTATTTTGCTTAACATCCTCGATTTATTGGAGTTATTTATCAACAGCCCCATGAAGCCTTGAAAATGATTTGGGGATAAAAGTCTCAGGAAAATCGGTGATGTTTCTTTTTCCTTTCGCTTCTTCCCGATGCAAACGTCATTTTGAATCGTCCTATTAACTATTTCTCGTGAGTAATGTGAGTTATGAATCGAAAAGATAGAGCTTGCTTAGCAATATGCCAGCCCTGCGACTACCCTATCATGAGACGCGGCGGGATCAAGAGAGGAAAAAGATTCTATGATTTTTGGGATGCGGGGAGAGAAAGGACGGCGTCGAGGGATTTGATGATGCCTTGATTCCGTTCGTCGCCTTTGAGAATGACCGTAGCGCCTTTGCTTTCGAACTCGCGGATTTCCTTAGGGCTGAGGTCCTTGCCCGTGATGACGACGATGCGGACGGCGTCGCGCCAAAGTTCGCGGCAGTATTGAATGACGCGCTCTCCGTTGATTTGAGGCATAATCAAATCCACTAACAGATAATCGGGGCGGCTCTGGGCGAGATGGATCATGGCGTGCATGCCGCTGTAGGCTTTCGTTACGCGGAATTGTCCTCGTTTTTCCAGGTATTGGCTGAGGATTTCCACCATAAAGGGATCGTCATCGACAATTAAAACCGAGGGAGCGGCTTCGGCGGATTCCTGAAGAGGCGGAAGGGATTCGCCGTTGCCGCGCGGAACGAATTGTTTTTCCGCTTCCAATACGGTTGGCGTGAAGGAGGATGAATCGATGGGAAAGGTCAACTTAAAAATGGAACCTTTGCCGACTTCGCTTTCCAGTTGGATATTGACATGGAGAAGTTCGGCCAACTTGCGGACAATGGCCAGCCCTAAACCGGAGCCGTCGCGGCGGCGGGTGAGGTATTCCTCGCCTTGCTTGAAGAGTTCGAAGATTATTTCGCGTTTACTCGCTTCGATGCCCGGTCCCGTGTCCGATACGGTTACGATGGCGGCGCCGATTTCCTTGCGGACATCGATTTTTACGGTTCCTTGCTGGGTGAACTTGACGGCGTTGGAGATCAATTGCCGCAGGATTTCGCGCATCTTGCCAGCATCGGTGCGGATAAGGACGCCTTTGTAGGGATGGGATAAATCCAACTCCAAGCCCTTTTCCTCCGCTACCGCCTGGTAATCTTCCAGAACGTCTTTAATAAGACTAACGATATCCGCTTCCTCTTCGAATACGGAAATCACGCCCGCTTCCAGACGGGAGAGTTCTAATAGTTGATTGATTAAAGTCAGCAACCGGGTGGCGTTGCGGTCGATGCGGGCGACCGCCTTGATTTGCTTTTCATTCAATTCGCCGTAAACGCCTTCTTCCAGCAGCGAGTTATAGCCAATGATGGAATTAAGAGGAGTGCGGAGTTCGTGGGATATTGTGGCCAAAAAATCGACTCGCATTTGCTCCGCTTCTTTCAACTGATCGTACTGAGATTTTAGTTCCTGGGCGCGGTTTTCGGCCTGAGAAAGAACCGCCTCGCAATCGATCGCGGCGACAATCGATTGCGCCGCCGCCAGATCGCCCGAATGTATGGCCTCTTTTAATTGGTTGAACAATTTGATTTCTTCCATCGCGGCATCCGGGAGGTTTCTGTATTCAGTATATCAAGACTTGGAACCGAAACAAAAATTTTATTTGGAACGCCATAAGGACAATCATTTCCTCACTATGCAAAATCGATCCTTTATAAGTCCATCGGTAAGTAAAGATTGGGATTCGCGCTTTTGCATCAATGGATTTGCGAAATGAAAGGTTGTCCAGCAAAAAATCCGGCGTATTCATCGCGCCAGCCCAGTTTCCCCATATTAAATTCTCGGTTTACGCTCAGGTAAAAGGGATTAACGATTTTGCTTTGCATAAACCGGTTTTCAGAAAAAAACCTAGTTTTCCAACCGCATTAATTCGCATATACTTTTATATAAAGCTGCGATCGACGATTTCCAACATCCGTTCTTATCACAATTTTAATAGTATTAAAATAAAAATCCTAGCCGCAGATATGGGAAGGAATTCTCCATCAAGATGGACGCCGAAATTCGAGGCGGCTAGGAACGTTTAGCATCTCTTCTTTTAAACGTTCGCTTCCCGGCCGATCGAGACCAGGATCGTCTTGATAGAGTTTCGCCGCTGCTTCGTGCGCCTCACGCAAAAGGTGGATATCGCGGAGAGGATCGGCGAGATGAAACTTAAGATGTCCGCTTTGGCGGATTCCGAATTGTTCGCCGGGACCGCGCAGTTTCAGGTCTTCTTCGGCGATGACGAAGCCGTCGCGGGTTTTCTCCATGATTTTCATGCGTTGTTGGGCATAGGGAGGGATGCGGGAGGGAGTAACGAGAACGCAATAGGATTTGCTGCATCCGCGTCCGACGCGGCCCCGAAGCTGGTGCAATTGGGCCAGTCCAAAGCGTTCCGCGCCTAGGATGACCATGACGGTCGCATTGGGCAGATCCACTCCGACTTCGATAACGGTGGTGGCCACGACGACATCCACTGCGCCCGCCCGCATTCTCTCCATCAAATCGCCTTTGACCTGGGCGGAATGCCGTCCATGCAGAATCTCCACCCGGCGATGGGGGAGAAAGGTTTGGGAAAGACGTTCGAACGCCTCTTCCGTGGACGGGAGATGCGGAGCATTTTCCGAGGGTTCGATAATGGGGCAAACGACGTAGACTTGATGCCCTTTAGCGATCTCGCCATCGACGAACCCCCAAACTTTTTCTTCTTTATCCCATTGAGTCCAGCGGGTAATCAATGAAGGGCGGTTGGGAGGAAGGGAGACGATAGTGGATATATCCATGTCGCCGAAGAGCGTAAGGGAAAGAGTGCGGGGAATGGGGGTAGCGGTGGCGACTAACAGGTCTGGATGTATCCCTTTTTCGATCAATCGTTGCCGTTGTTCGACGCCGAATTTATGTTGTTCGTCGACAACGGCCAAACCCAAACGGGCGAATTCGACTTTTTCCTGAAAAAGCGCGTGGGTTCCAACGACGAACTGAGCCGAGCCGTTGGCGATAGACTCCAACGCCTGGCGCCTTTCGGCGGCGGCGCATCCCGCTAATTGAACCGTGCGAACGCCCGGCAGGCAATGGGTCAGGCGGCGGATGGTATCGGCATGTTGCTGAGCAAGTATTTCCGTGGGAACCATAAGCGCCGCCTGGCGGCCGCCCGCGGCGGCGATGGTCATCGCATAGAGCGAAACCACCGTCTTTCCCGATCCGACGTCGCCCTGCAAAAGACGATTCATTGGGGCAGGGGAGAATAAATCCTCTTCGATTTCACGGCAGACTTTCTTTTGATCCGCCGTGAGTTGAAAGGGCAGACTTTCGATAAACAGCGCAGGCCATGCGCTCGGTCCATCTTCAATAATTTCAATGCGTTGCGCCCAAGGATCCGGGGCTGGGTGAGGATGGGAAACGCCGATTTGCTTTTTTACCTGGCCGTGATAGCGCCGTAGAAGAAATTGGTGGATGAAAAATTCTTCGAAAACCAGCCTCTTGCGCGCTTTTTCCCAAAGGGAATGAGGGTCTCCCGCCGCCAGCGTCTGCGCAAAACCAGCTTCCCCGTCCTTAAGCAATTCCATTTCCTGTTCGCAACGATCCGTGGGCGCTCCCTCGCCATGTTTGGGAAAATGCAGGATGCGGAAAGCCTCCAGGCGGAGAGGAAATTGATGAAATTCAAGGATTCCAACGGGGAGAAATTCCTGACATGCGCCGCCAAAACGATCAAGGGCGCTGCGCAAAATTTTACGCAACGCTCCTTGAGTCAATCCTTCGGATAAAGGATAAATCGGCTCTACGCCTTGAGTTGAATCATCGTCATCGTCAACGATGCGATGCTTGGGAGAAGACATTTGCATCATGCGGTCATATAAATCGGTCCGGCCATGCAGAAGCAAGCGCGTTCCAACGCGAATCTTATCCGCTAGGTAAGATTGATTGAACCAAACCGCCAGCATAGCCCCTGTTTCATCCTCTATTACGGTTTGGAGAATATGGCGCACTTTATTTCTATTTTGCGGGATTCGCTCTTGCACGGAAACGGCATTTCCGAGGACGGTAACGACCTGTCCTGGACGCAATTGGCTTATTTTGGAAAGGTTATGAAAATCTTCATAATAGCGGGGAATATGCCAGAACAGGTCTCTTACGGTTTCAACTCCCAGCCTTCCCAATATCGACGCCCGCATCGGTCCAACGCCGGGACAAAATTGAATAGGCGTATCCAATCCATCGCCGGATGGGGATTTCTTTGGCGCTTTTTGGGATGCGGATGTTTTCTTATCAGTCATTGATTGGAATATAAACCGAGCCTCTTGCAAAATTCCTTTATTCCTCCCCCAAGCTTGGGGGAGGTTAGGAGGGGGTTGACGTAAGTCCATTAAAATCAACCCCCCTCCAACTCCCCCCAATCTTGGGGGGAGAATTTTAAGACGGATTTCATTAATTTTGCAAGAGCCTCAACCGATAAAATTAAAGATATTATGCGAATAATCACAAAAATCGGCAAGGATTATCTTGCCAATTATCGTTTTCTATTTATAGCATCAGAAGGAAAAGACGGAAAGCACAGGTTCATTTTTGCCGGGAGAGAGGGCGGCAAGAAATTCCTGTTGGGTGAGAGAAACGGCGGAGGTTATCGGCGGGAAAATAGATTACTTTAGTAAAATCATTCGTTTTTGTTTGAAATTTTTTTTCCTCTGCAGATGAATGAACGATTGGCGCCCGGTTTGCGAAAAACAAACCTGACGCATTGCCCCAATTGGCCGGAGCTGCCAATAATAGAGACCACGGATGGCATGATGGAAAAAGGGCTGACTTTACTCAACCGCCTCTCTCTCTCCGTCGAGAAAACGGACAAGTTTGCCGTTAAGAACGGAAAAACCAACGCAAAAACCAACGCCGTCTCTTTTGAAAAACACCTGCAAAAAGCCTTGCTTTTCCCCCAAAAAGAAAACGCCGAAGAAACCAACGAAGGGGAAACGATCTCCAAGATCGAATCAATTTCCAAGATCGATTCGACTTCCAGGAAGGACACGGCTTCCAGGAAAGAGACGGCTTCCATAAAGGATCCGCTGGGCGGCGTACGCGCGATTAAGGGGAAAATCGCCGAAGCGTTGGGGATGGAGAAGAGCGTAAAAGAGAACGAAGAACCGATTTTCGTCCGCGTCATTCAATTGCCCAAAGGCAGCGTTCAACTCGATGAGGAAGGAAAAATCAAAGTTTCGTTCGACCAGTTGCCGGATTCCATCAAAGAACAACTCAAAAGCCTGGATATCACTGAAGAAAACCTGCACCCCATCGAAGATCATACGGCGGCTCCCGCGCAGAAAATCGAAAAAGGCTTGATTTCCGCCTCCACGGAAACGCTTCGTTCTTTAAAAGAACCTTCCGAATCGCAACAGGCGTTGGTTTTAGAAAAGGTCGGCGGAGAAAAAACGCATAAAAAAGACGACTCAACCGTCGGCGTTAATACAAAACAAGCAAAGAAAGAAAAAGAAGAGATAACGGCCGCCCCCTCTTCGAATGGCGAAATTCGAGAAAATACCGATTCCGATAATCCCTCGATTCCATTATCTCAAGATCATGTTCCCCAATATCTTCCTATCGAAAACAAGAAAACGGCTTTAGAAAATAAAATTTTAGATTTTCGTAAAAACGAATCCGGCGAAACGCCGTTAACTGAAAATTCAGGAAAAGATGAAGTCGTTATCGATTGGTTGAATGGGAATTCCGGAAAAAAGGAAACTGTCATCGAATTGTCGAAAAAGAATGGGGGGAAAAAGGAAGCTGTCCTCGAGTTATCGAAAGAAATAGGGGGGAAAAAGGATGCTATCCTCGAGTTATCGAAAGAAATAGGTGGGAAAAAGGAAGCTGCAATCGAGCCGATGAAAGATAAACGGGAAAATAAGATCGCCGCCGAAACCAAGGAACATAAAACGGCGTTTCAATCCAAATTGACGGTGGAATCCGGCGCGAATCATAAAAACAATCTAGCAGAAACTAGTGCGAATAAGACAAAGAACGCCGTCGAGCCGAATGACATCGAAGATAAAGAAGCGGCTAATGCCGAAGAAACGGCGACATCAATCCATAAAGAGAAGCCTGCCGGCAATCTCTTCGAGAAGACAAACGCTATTAACGCCGAATCGAATTCCTCCTTCCTGAAAAATTTAATATCCCAACGGAACGATGAAGTCCCGGCGGATGAGATCGAAACGAAAAAGATAAAGGGGAAAGATTGGCTTGTTTCCCAGACCGATTCGAAAGCCAAGACCGAGAACGCCGCGCCAGAAGGCAAGGCGGAAGAGAAAACCAAGCCATCTTCCCCGAAAGAGAGTCTCTCCGCCGGTCTTCTCGTCCAAGATTCCGTCCCTGCCAGCGATAAAACGAATCGCACCGAAGACGATAAGGACGATGCGGCCGTCGAGAAAATTGGAACGAGAGAATCCGTAAAATCTCACCGCAATTCCGAGCCCCTGAGCGCCGTTAAAGAATCGGAGAATACGGAATCGCCCTATAAAATAAAGAAAGATGTGGAAATCCAACGCGAAACGGCGGCGGCGCCCGCCCAGGAAACTTCGGCGGAGAGAGACGCCATCGCATATGCCGCGCCGTTGCATCAAGACGCCGCGCCCGTCAAAGAGGATTTGGGACGCCCCCGCGCCGTTCTCTTTACCGTGGATGCGGAAGATGCGTCGGCGCTGACGGGCGGGAAGAGCGAAAAAGTGACGCTAGCCGCGGAGACGAGCAATAGCGAAGACTCATTCGGGCAAGCGGAGAACGATTCCAACCAAACCGCAACCATCAGCCTGAAACGGGATATGGAAACCGATATGGGTTCGGTAAAGATCGAGGAAGCGGTGGAAATTCTCGGCAAGGGTCAAGAAACGGAAAAGAAGGAAGAGAGATTTTTCGAATCGATTAAAAAAGCCGATCCGGAAAACGCCGCTGAAAAGCCTATCGAACGGAAAGCGGAAACCTCCCGAGAACAGATCAAACAGCATTTCGAACGGGTGATTCTGGAAAACTGGAACGACAGCCAAACGGCCGCCGCTCCTCCGAAATCCGCCTCGGCGCCGGAAGCGCCTGCCGCTAACAATGCGCCGCCAGCGCAGTCCGCACCGTCTCACTCCACTCCATCGGCGAACGCCGCTAGTTCATCGCCGGAAGCTGCCGCGCCGAGCATGGCGAAAGAATACGCCGAACAAATCGCCAAGATGCAGGAGAACGCCGCGCAGCAGATCGTACGCGCCGTGCAAGGATCGCTGGGATCGGAGCGAAGCCATATCCGTATGCAGCTCGAACCGGAATCTTTAGGGCGAGTGCATATTCAATTGAAAATGGAAAGTGGAGCGTTGACCGCTCATATCATGGCGATGAAGCCGGAAACGCGGGCCATGCTGGAACAAAATATTTCCTTCTTGCGTTCCGCTTTCGACGATCAGGGTATTAAGGTAGAGCGCTTAGTCGTGGCGAAAGAAGATGCCAACGGACGCCAAGAGAACGACCGGGAGGAAGCGCATTCCCGGCCGCGCGGCGAAACCAGCGGACGGAACGGCGGAGCCAAGCAACAGCGGCGAGGAACGTCTTCCTGGAGCGGCGGACGCTATTCCTCCCAAGAGTATTTCGTATAGCGGGAAAACAAACCGGAAAATCGGCGCCGGTTCGAAGGCGTCCGACTCAATCGAGATTGCGGAGATAAAACCTATGGTCGCATCAGCCATTAACAGTGCGCAGCCATCGTCAACGAATTCCTCGACGACGACGAAGTTGGGTTCGGATATCGTCAATCGCGAGGACTTCTTGAAGTTGCTCGTAGCCCAATTGCAAAATCAGGATCCGCTCAATCCCATGGAGAATCAGGAATTCGTGGCGGAATTGGCGACTTTCAGCTCGCTGGAGCAACTCACTAATCATACCGATTTGCTGCAAGAATTGGTCGATGGACAGAGTTCTAACTCCACGACGCAGGCTCTCTCTCTGATCGGAAAGACCGTGACGATGGCGGAGAGCGATTTCCAATTCGAGAAAGGAAACGACGTCAATTTCGAAATCGCCGTCGATCGAGCGGGAACGGTGGCGGTGAAAGTGACGAACGAAGCGGGGGAAACAGTTTATACCGATACGGTAACGGCGGCGGAAGCGGGCCGATACTCATATACGTTGGACGGAAGCGCTTCCTTGGCTTCCGGAAGTTATACCATCGCAGCGGGAATTCCAGCAGAAGACGGGACCGTCAGCGAATTGCCGATCGTAAGACTCGGCGCCGTGGAAGGCGTCACGTTCCAAGACGGATCGCCGTTGTTGATCGTCGATGGACAGCCAATCTCTCTGGCTTCCGTCGAAACCATCTATAACTAGAAAACAAGATTATTGAAAGGACAGGGAGGTCATTTCATCATGACGGTAAATTCGTTATACGTGGGATTGTCCGGACTCAACGCCATGTCGCACGACATCGACGTAATCGGCAACAATATCGCCAACGTTAATACTACCGGATTCCGGGCGTCGCGGGCGACGTTCGACGATATTTTTTACCAATCGCTGTTTTACGGAACCGGGAACACGGGAACCCGCGGCGGCATCAATCCCCGCCAAATCGGAAAAGGCGTGAAATTAGGCAGCGTGGATACGATTTTCACCCAAGGCTCTACCCAGACCACCGGACGCCTGCTGGATCTGGCCATCGAAGGAAAAGGCTTTTTCGTTGTTAAAAGCGCTTCGAATCAACAATATTTGACGCGGGCGGGAAATTTTTCCTTAGATAATACAGGGCGGATCGTCGATGCCGGAACGGGTTACAGGCTGCAGGGATGGACGTCGAACAGTCAAGGCGTTCTCAATACGGGCGGGAGTCCTAGCGATCTCTCTATCGATTACGCCAAAGAGTCCAAGGCGAAGGCGACGGAAAACGTGACGGCGGGAGGCAACTTCGACGCGCGCATCGGAGAAACCGACAGCGGCGTCGATGTTCTAAAAGCCTCTAAGACGACGAATCTGTTGGGTCTATTCGACGCCGATGGAAATTCTTTCGGACTCGTTAACGGGGATGAGATCAAAATCGAGACCGGCTTTCTGAAACTCGCCGATCCGCCGACGACCAATACGGACCCGATCGATTTGACCCAAGCGGAAATCTTTTCAGGGAAAAAAGGCGTCATTATGACCGTCACGTCGACGACGACGATCGACGATTTGAAGAGCGCCATTCAAAACTATCTCGATCAGGCCGTCGCCGATAGAAAAACGGGCGCCGAAAGCGATATCGAAGTCACTTACGACGCCGATACGGGAAATTTTCTCTTTAGCAACCGGGGGAGCAACGAGATTATGGGAATGAGAGTGGGGCTGGCTGCGAGAGGCAACGACTCCGAACCGCCAAAGACGACGAACCAACGCATGGGCGAACTCTTCATCAACCAGGGCGATCCCAATTTCACCAAGACGTTGGATATCAAAGCGAACGAAAGCGTATCGACGAACACCCTGCGCCAGGCGGACGTAACCACCAGCATCGAAGTATACGATTCGCAAGGCGATTCCCATACCGTCTCCGTTGGATTAACCGCCGATACGGAAAAGCCCGGCGCGGACGGCGATTCGTTGTTGAGCGAGTTGAAAGACAACGAAGGTAGATTTTTGATTCCCGGCGGCATCGTTCCGGCGCAGATCGAATACAGCGATCCCGTCCTTGATCCCAAGACGAATACGGCCGTTTATACCGCCACGCAGGTCAGCAATATCGTGGCCACGCAAGGAGTTTTTACTTTCTTGGATGGAGAGACGAATCCCAATTTGATCGCCATCCGGTTGTCCGACGGCTTCCTTTCCATCAATGGGAATGAATTCGTCGATCCCAAAGGGACGGCTAGCGCTGAAGTCACGCAGGCCGGATTGGATGTAACGGACAGCAGTTACCTGAACGTCCCCAGCGAAACCAACCTGGGCGGCTTGATGGGGAATTCGGGATTTTCAGAAACGACGACGCTGGAAGACATTCGGAAAAATATCGAAGAAAGATTAAACAAAACGATCAGCCAAGTCGCCAATAATATCGACAAAATCAACGCCGGATCGACAACCCTGCCGATCGGCACAAGCGCTACTGGCTTTACCGTACCCGCAACAACGCCCAAAATCGAAGTCAAAATAGCCGAGGATGGCAGCATCAGTTTCAAAGCGATCGGCGGCAGTTTGGGAGCGAGCGCTTCCACCGATGCGACGATTAATAGCAACTTGGCGACCAACGCAGGCGGAGCGGATAAATTGGGATTGATGTTCGATCTCGCAGCAAAGACGCGCTCCGTTCGCATCAGCACGGTGGATAGGCAAACGGCCGCCGGAGGCGGAACCACGCTTTTCAAAGACGGCGAGGTAGATGACGACGTAACGGACGGCGGAGGGGTATCCGGCTTCGTGAAAACCGCCGATCCTTTCGCAACCGACCTCTTCGCGGCCAATAGCATCGCCTTCACCGTCGGCAATACGGACTTTGATAGTACGACGGCCGTTACGGGCGATCCCACTCTCGCCACGCCGACAGGCGTAGACGATTCCGGCGTTCGTTTGATCGCGCTCAGCTCCGGGAAGTTCGGCACGACGACGACATTGACAACAGAAAAATTCAGCGGCAAAGAAGCCTTCACCGCCCAATCGACCGCGTTCCGCGCCCTATTCAATCAGAAAGGGTATGGAATCGCCGCCGACGCCGACGGAGACAATAGCTTGGACCGGATCGGTTCCATTCCAAACGGCATCGTTGCGCTGAAAGACGCCCCCGCCTTTGAAACCAACGCCGTCAAGATCGAAAAGCAAATGCAAAATACGGTGAATTACCAAATCGTAACGCCCAACGATTACCGTTCGGAGCCAACAGGAACGACAGGAAGTTTGATCTTCGATTCTTTGGGAGATTTTTCCCATTACGATTCGGGAGCGACGCCGACCGTCGCCTTCGATCCAGATAACAGCGATCCGCAGTTTTATGGAGTCAATAAGATTATGTTTACTCTGGATATGAGCAATATTACTCAGAACAGCGGCTCCAGTACGGCTGAATTGAGCAGCCAGGACGGACGCGCCATGGGAACCTTGGATAATGTCAGCATTGGGGTGGATGGAAAAATCTGGGGATCGTTCACCAACGGCGACGTCCAGACGATGGGGCAGATCGCGTTGGGCGACGTTATCAACGAGGGCGGCTTAATTCAAGAAGGCTCCTCCTATTTCAGCGCCGGTCCCAACTCCGGCCCCATCGATACCAACCTTCAGGCGGGCATAACGGGAGGAACCATCAATTCCGGGACGTTGGAACTCTCCAACGTAGATCTGGCGCGCGAATTTACCGATCTCATCGTGGCGCAACGGGCCTACCAAGCCGATACGCGGGTGATTACAACTGGCGATCAAATCTTGCAGGAAGTGGTGAACCTGAAACGGTAAACGGATTCATGACTAACGAAAACCGGGGCGCGAAACTTCGCGCCCCGGTTTTGTTTTTGACTCTTGATGTTTTCGAAAACGAACCCCAAAAAGAAGCATGGAAAAAGATTTATTTTCGGTCAATATTTCCGGATTTGTTTGGCCCACGGCGAATTCTCGAACCGATTTAGCCGCGTCCAACATATTCCACAACCTATTTATTCCGGCGTTTCGTTAAATTGCTTCTCGAATCCTCGAAAGATGACGGCGGCTTTTTTCCCCGTTTCGTCTTTTTCGATTCGGCAAATGTTGCCGTGGTAAATGGCGGGAAACTCGTCTGATTCTTCTTGCCATACTTTTTTTAGCGAAAGATCCATAAAAAGAGCAATTCGGATAGGATCGTCGATCGCAACATCGTCCTCGGTATAAAAGGCAAGGCCGCCGACAAGGACGGGGCCGATATCCACCGTCACGGCTTCTTTCCATTCCCCTTCATTGAAAGAGGCGCCTTCGTCCAAACTGTAAATGAAAGGGATGCGAACATTCTCGCGTTCGAAAATCCGCCGTTCGTCACTCATTTTTATCACCACTCGTTCTAACGAATTTCAAAGATGAGACCATCAGTAATTTCACGTTGCAAACCATCTTATTTAATACGGTTTCGGTGCGTTCCACTATGGGCGGCGCTAAAAATTTTAAGCCATTGTATCAAATCCATCCCCGGAAGGGGAAGGGAATAAAGAAACGATTCAGTTTTTTTTTAACTATCCCTATCCTCAAAAAAAAGTTTCGAATAAAAGCGAAATCGTTTCTCTCGCTAATTAATTAAGGGGCGGAAGAACCTTCATGGGATCGAGCGCTTTTCCTACTTCTCGGATTTCGAAATGGAGAATGCCTCCATCCGCTACTGCTGGTTGTCCCGTATTTCCAGCGCGGGCGATCATGTCCCCGCGTTTGACTTTTTGGCCGGTTTTAACGAGATTTTCGCTGTTATGAGCATAAATCGTGCGGATGCCTTTGTTGTTGCGTTCGCCGTGATACAGGATGATGTGGTTGCCGTAGCCGCTGCCGAGTTCGTCCGTCACGCCCCCCGCCAGCTGAACCTCGCCGTCCGCTGCAGCGTAAACAGGCGTCCCACTATCTACGCCCAAATCGACGCCAGAGTTGAAATTGGCGGGGGATTCGCTGAAGGGGCGAAGGATGCGGAAGTTAATTTTTATAGGCCATTGGAATTTCTCCGGGCCGATGGTTGTCACTTCGCGGGGAAATTCCACCGTTTTGCCTACAGGTTTATCGCTTTCTGTCTTCTCCAGACGCGAAACGGCGGGAGGTGGAACGATTTTTTCTGTAATGCGGGGGTCTTGCGCCTCTTTTTTGACGGGTTTTTCCGTCACAATAGTAACTTTGGGTACTTCGATGTCTTGCACTTCCTTGGCGCGAGGAACCCAAAGCCGGTCGCCGGTTTTGATGAGAGAGATATCCTTGATATTATTAACCCTCTGCAATTCTTCCGTGGAGATGTCATAAGCGTGAGCGATGGCCGCAAGCGTCTCCCCCGGCCCTACCAAATGGTAAAGTCCATCCCTCTTGGCTTCCTTAACCGCCTTCGGTTCGACGGAGCGCAGTTCCGTAGCGCCGGGGATGAAAAGACGAGTCCCCGGCTTGATCGTATTGGGATCGTATATTCCGTTTACCCGGCTGAGTAATTGGGGAGAGATTTCATAGGCTTCGGCGATTGCGTCAAGCGTTTCTCCTTGGCGCGCTGTGTGGACAACCCCGTCCATGACGGCTACATCGCGTTTCGCTTGCCAGGGCGCCGAAGCGCAACCCTGCATCAAGACGATTCCCGCAACTCCGAAAATTAATGCCATCAACCCTTTCATCATCGTATAACCTCACCTTCAGGATATCGGATCTCTTTTACCCAAACTCGATAGGACGTTGATTCGCTTATAAAAAGATTACGATTCTCCTGACGCGAGAGCAACATCCTCAACCCTGTTTCAAAAAAAATTATATACACGCCGATGAACCGGCGAAATTTTACTCGCCATTCCTGGATGAACATCCAAACCAATCCATACTGGCGTTGAAAGGATAAAACTATATTTCCTTCGCCTTGGGATTCTTTCGCGCCCTCACAACCCGGTAATAGCCATAGCATTCTTCAAATTCCACGAAACGGAAGCCCGCGTCGCAGCAATATTGCGTCCATTCCCGCTGCGATAACCATTGCGGAGAAAATTCCTCGCGCGAGGTGATGAAAATCAACTCGCCGTCCTCTTCGAGAAGGGGATAAAGGCTGCGGATGACTTCCCGTCTCGCCGGGCGATCGAGAATGACCAGCATGAAACTGGATAGGATTTTATCGAATTTCCCGCCCAATGGAAGTTGGCGGCAATCGCCGTTGATGAGATGAGTATGGGCGCGTTTTTTCATTTTTTTCCGCGCTCCACGAATCATACTGAAGGAAATATCCAAACCGTAGACGGATCTGGCTTTTTCCGCCGCCATATCCATTAGCAGGCCGGTTCCGCAACCTAAATCCAAGACGCGGTCGCCCGTTCGAATCGAACTGTCGACCACCATCCGAACTACGCGCCGGTAAGCGAATATCTGGTCCGCGTAAAGACGATCGTAGAGACACGCGATTACATTGTAAAAAAATCTCGATCGGGCGGAATTTTTCGATGACATATTCCTGCCCGCATAACGAAAGACCAGCCATCCCCACCAATGATGAATGGGCCGGATATGCTTCCGCCGTTTATGGAGATAGAAGGATGAATCGTTCATATCAATAAGTTAAGATTCAACCATCGATTCTTGTCTTTCCGTCTCTATTTATTGTAATTCATTTTGACAGATCCGAGTAAAAAAAACAATGCTTCATCTTTATTGGCGAGCGGCTTTAGTTAAGCGTTGGTTAAATTTTTTTAGTCGGCCGAAATCCATTTCTCGAAGGAAAGACGGGGGAAATCCGTCCTTCCTTCGAGGTGGAATAACTGAGTTGGATGGACGTTCCAATAAGGTTTTAGAACGCGAAAGGATTGGCTTGGTTTATCCTAAAAACGGCAGTTGGCAATTTGTTTGAGAATAATAATCTTAATTTTTAATAATGATGCGTAATAGCCTCCTAATCACCCAAAAGGCGTGTGGAACGTATTACGTAAGTCGCTGAATTTCTTTTACTAATCACTTGTCACTCGTTACGAATCGCTGCTTTTAGGCTTATTGGTGAAGGACGAAGAAATCCTTGCGTTTGCGGGCAGTTTCTTCGTAAATTTTACGGAAGACGCTCTCTTCCACGTCGGTCAGGTCCATATTGCGCCGCTTCATCACGCGTCGGGCGACCTGCATGCACTTGTCGAATTGGTATTCCACCATGCGGTTTGCTCCTCCCCACGAAAAACAGGGAATGAATTTGGGAGGAAAATCGGAACCGAAGATATTGCAACAAACGCCAACGATGGTGCCGGTGTTCAACATGGTATTGATGCCGGTTTTCGAATGATCGCCGATGGTGGAGCCAACGAACTGGCTGCCGGTAGATACCGGTTCGCCGTTGATGAAGCAGGTTACCGTTCCATAGTCGTTTTTGAGATCGCTGTTGTTGGTGTCGGCGCCTAGGTTCACCCACATTCCCAAATAGGCGTGTCCCAGAAAGCCTTCGTGCTGCTTGTTGCTGTAGGAATGGATGATGCTCTCTTCCACTTCGCCCCCGACTTTGCACACTTCGCCGATGCTGGTTCCTTCGTAAATCTTGGCCGCAATCTTAATAGCGGATTTTTTGCCCACGTAGCAAGGGCCTTCAATGACGGCTTGCGGGAATATTTTCGCCCCTTCGTCGATGAAGATGGGGCCGCCTTCGGCGTCAAGAACAACGCCGGGTTTGATGGAAGCGCCTTGCGCCACCGTAATGCGTTCCGGCGCCAAGAGATGAACGCCATCATAAATTTTTCCGTCTTTAGCGCCGTTGCATCCCATCGACGCCATATCGATCTCAAGCTGCTTGGGATTGTGATGCACCATATCCCAGGGATACGTAACGATATTCGCTTTAACCTTACTGGAAGCGATGCCTAAGAAGGAAGTTACGGAGATAGGCTTCGACCAGTCGATATTGGCGAAATTCTCGCCGGAAAGGCGGGCGGCGACGACGGCGTCGCCTTCGTAAAATACATGATCTTCCCCTTCCGGAGAGATCAATTTGGTTAGCGTGCTGTCCCAGATAACGCGGCCGTTCAGCATCAAGGCTTTGTCGCCGAAGCCGCCGTTGACTTTGTTAGTTCCTTTTTGTTGTTTGACGAGTTCCGTAAGGCATTCTTGGACATGATAGCCGAATTCCGCTTTCGGGTAGGCCGCTTTGACTTTTTCGTGAAGCAGCCGCACGCCGCAGCGTAAATCGTAAACCGGCCGGTTGTAGGTCAATGGACGAAGATTAACAAACCCTTCGTCTTCAAACAAGATGATGAACTGAGCCATAGTCGATCTCCTTACCGTAGATGAGGGAGGCTAAACCGCAACGGATTCGGCCCCCCTCGCTAGATTCTCGTTCTACCCGTCGGCGATTACGCGCACGGTTTATTGTTGTATATCCATTTGTAGTAGTCGTACCGTTTCAGTTTTTTGGCGGCCGGCTCGTCCAAAATGAATGTCGGATGGGGATGCATTTGCAAGGCGGAAGCCGTGATGCTGGCGGTGATGGGACCTTCGATGGCTTCGGCGATGACGCCCGCTTTCTTTTCGCCGTTGCATAGCAAGAGGCATTGGCCCGCATCCATGATGGTGCCGACGCCCATCGTCACGGCGTAACGGGGAACGTCTTCCTTCTTGGCGAAGAAACGGGCGTTGTCCACGATGGTCTCCTCAGTAAGCGTGGTTAAGCGCGTGCGGGAGGCGAGGGAAGAACCCGGCTCGTTGAAAGCGATATGGCCGTCGCCGCCGATACCCAGAACCTGAATGTCGATTCCGCCCGCCGCTTCGATTTCGTCTTCATACCATTCGCAGAAGGCCGCAATGTCGGAAGCGGTGCCGCTGGGCACGTGAATCGCTTCGGGGCGCACATTGATATGATTGAAAAGATTGTCGTGCATGAAATAATGATAAGACTGATCGTGGGACGTAGGCAGTCCGTAATATTCGTCCAGATTGAAGGTGGTTACTTTAGAAAAATCCAATCCTTCGTTCTTGTGCATGCGAATCAGCTCTTTATACAAGCCAATCGGAGTGCTGCCGGTGGCGAGGCCGAGAACGCAATTCGGTTTGTTTCGGACCAATTCCGCGATAATCTTCGCGCCCTCTTTGCTCATTTCCTCGTAGTTGCTCTTGATGATAACTTCCATCGTCTTGCTATTCTCCTTTCGAGTTTGTTCCTCATTCTATAGTTGTGGAGAATTTTTCTCCTAGAATGTCCAATGAAAAAATAATTACGATTTCGGATATGAAATATCCGGATTCGTTAAAGTTTCTGCGCTGGAATGGATCGATGCGGTTTATCCAAGCGTCTTCGCGCCCTCCATGCGGGAACGGATTTCGGCGGCTTTGCGCTCGTAACCGCTGCGGCGATAGGCGGCCAGTGGTTGCGGGTCGACGCCCATTTCTTGGCGAACTTCCTGCAAAAGCGGCTCCACGTCAGCTTCATAGGCGGCGACGAGGATTTCTTCCGCCCCGACGATATCTCCCGCCATTTGCGCCTCGCGCAATGCCTTGCGATCCACCAGCAAGGCTTTGGCGTACGCTTTTTGGCAAGCGAGAACCGATTGGATCATCGCCTCCACTTTCGGCTTGAGATTGTGGCTTTGATCGATCATGAAAGCAATATCGGATTTCATCGAAGGATCGAGTTCGACGTCCGTCAATTCATTGTAGATAAGGAAGAGTTCGTAGGGATTGATGGAGCCAACAGTGAGATCGTCGTCGGCGGATTTGCGGTTGTTGAAATGGAAGCCGCCAAGTTTGCCTTCATCCAATAGGAAGGCGACGATGTGTTCGATGTTGACGCCTTGGGCATGGTGGCCGAGATCGACAAGCACTTGCGCCCGCTCGCCCAGCTTATCGCAGATGGCGCAGGACATGCCCCAATCCGCTATGTCGGTGTGATAGAAGCCGGGTTCGAAGAGTTTGTATTCCAGCAGCATCCGCATGGGCGCTTCCATAGCGGCATAGACTTCTTGAAGGCATTCCTGCACCCATTGCTTGCGCCGGCGGAAGTGCCCCTGGCCGGGGTAGTTGGTTCCATCGGCGAACCAAAGGCTCAGGATATTCGAGCCGGTCTGGCGCATAATCTCCACGCATTCCAACATGCGATCGACGGCCTGGCGGCGAATGGCGGGATCGGCGTTGGTTATGCTGCCGAGTTTATATTGTTGGTCTTGAAAAACGTTGGGATTGATGGCGCCGATCTTAATACCCAAACTATCAGCCTTTTGCCTTAAGGCGTTCCAATCGTCCACTTTATCCCAAGGAATGTGCAGAGCGACGGAAGGAGCAATGCCAGTATAGCGGTGAACCGTCGCGGCGTCTTCCAATTTATGTTCCAAGGTCTTCGCGGCGGCCGCCTGTTTGAAAACGCCGAAGCGGGTTCCCGAATCGCCGTAACCCCAGGAAGGCGTCTCGATTTTTTGCGCCTTCAATTTCGTCTTGATCGCATTCAGTCCAAGACCAGTCGCTTCCACGAGCCGCTGCAATCGCTCAGGTAAAGAATTCATTCTGGATTCAAACCTCCATCTATCGGCTGAGGGTGAGTAGGCGGAAAAATGGGAGTATCGCCGGTTTTTAAAAATTTAATCCACGTTTTATTTTCGCTCAATTTTTTTTGCGGGGAAGGGAGACGAAATTACGCCGCTCTGTGGAATAGACGAGCCGGAATTTATTGACGTTTTTGTTGTGAGATAACTTTCTTTTCGTTACTATAACTTTATAACCCACGTTACGAGCCTGGGAGAGCGGGCGTCTCGCCCATAAGTTGGAGAAACCGTCCCAGAACGGCGCATTGGCAATATTTCTGTTGCGTATTTGTATCGCGAAAACACGAAATAACTTGAATTCCACGAAATTTTTGGATCACGGATATTGTGAATTCATTTGGATTTCACGGAAAATTCTTCCGCTCAGCGCGATTCCTTACATCAACGGTTTTTCTTTTCTTTTTTCGTGCTTTTCTTTTTCCTTTCGCGTCTTCGTGATTCAAACGACGATAGCATAAGATTTCTTTAATTTCGTATAGCGCGTAACATACATTTTAAATTTTGCATGAGCCTCTATCTGAAAATCGATTTCAATTCGAGTTTCAACTCCGGCCAAAGCGCGGATTGCATAATCTCGTCCAAGCGATAAGCGTTCCACAGCGTCAGCGCGGCGTCTTTCAGAGTAAAAACCTGAATCTCCTTTGCGCCGGGATCGACAAGCCAATATTCCTTGACGCCGTATTTGGCGTAGAGTTTCTTTTTAAGCACTTTATCCTTATGGTCGGAGGAAGGAGAAAGAATTTCGATAACCAAATCCGGCGCGCCCTGAATATTCTTTTCCGTGATGATCCCGTCGTTGTCATTAGAGATAAAAAGAATATCCGGCTGGACGACATCGATATCGGAGAGGACGACATCGAGAGGAGCATGGTAAATTTCTCCTAAATCTCTCTCTATAACATAATCCTCGACGAAACGTTCAAGTCGGATGGATACTTTCTGGTGATAAGTAAGGGGCGATGGAACCATGTATACCTCTCCCTCGATGATTTCATAACGCTTGTCGTCGGAGAAATGGAGATAGTCTTCATAAGTAAATTGAATAGACGATGCAATGGGAGTAGATCCAGCCATGATCTTTCTTACCTAAAAATCGATTTCAATTCGAGTTTTAACTCCGGCCAAAGCGCGGAATGCATGGTTTCGTCCAAACGATAAGCGTTCCATAGCGCCAACGCGGCGTCTTTGAGCGCAAAAACCTGAATCTGCTTGGCGCCGGGATCGACAAGCCAATATTCCTTGACGCCGTATTTGGCGTAGAGCTTGCTTTTTAGTACTTTATCTTTGTAATCCGAAGAGGGAGAGAGAATTTCGACAACTAAGTCCGGCGCGCCCTGAATGTTTTTCTCTGTAATAATCCTTAAATTTTCGTTGGAGATGAAAAATATATCCGGCTGGACAACGTCGATATCGGAGAGGACGACATCGAGAGGGGAAATGAATACCTCGCCAAAACAATTTCTTACAACATAATCGTTTGTCGCCATCGATAAATTCAAAGCAATTCTTTGGTGATAAGTAAGGGGCGATGGAACCATGTATACCTCTCCCTCGATGATTTCATAACGCTTGTCGTCGGAGAAATGGAGATAGTCTTCATAAGTAAATTGAATAGACGATGCAATGGGAGTTGGTCCAGCCATGATCTTACCTACCTAAAAATCGATTTCAATTCGAGTATTAACTCCGGCCAAAGCGCGGAATGCATAGTTTCGTCCAAGCGATAAGCGTTCCATAGCGCCAGAGCGGCGTCTTTGCGCGTAAAAACCTGAATCTGCTTGGCGCCGGGATCGACAAGCCAATATTCCTTGACGCCGAATTTGGCGTATAGCTTGCTTTTTAGTACTTTATCTTTGTAATCGGAAGAGGGAGAGAGAATTTCAATAACCATGTCCGGCGCTCCCTGAATATTTTTATCCGTAATGATTCCGGCATTCTCGTTGGAGACGAAAAGGATATCCGGCTGAACGACGTCAATGTCGGAGAGGACGACGTCCAGAGGAGCAGAGAATGTTACTCCTAAATGACGATCTTCTACATATTCCGCTATGACTCGAAATATGTTGCCGGAAACTCTTTGATGATAAGTCAGGGGCGATTGAACCATGTAAACCTCTCCCTCGATGATCTCATAGCGCTTGTCTTCAGAGAAATGGAGATAGTCTTCGTATGTGAATTGAATGGACGTTGCAATGGGAGTAGATCCAGCCATGATCTTACCTACCGAAAATCGATTTCAATTCGAGTTTTAAATCCGGCCAAAGCGCAGATTGCATGGTCTCGTCCAAGCGATAAGCGTTCCACGGCGCCAGAGCGCCATCTTTCAGCGTAAAAACTTGTATCTGTTTGGCGTCGGGATCGACGAGCCAATATTCCTTAACGCCGAATTTGGCGTAGAGATTTCTCTTCAACACTTTGTCCTTATGATCGGAAGATAGAGAAAGAATTTCTATAACTAAATCCGGCGCGCCCTGAATGTTCTTATCCGTTATGATTCCAGCGTTTTCAATGGAAACAAAAAGAATATCCGGCTGGACGACGTTGATGTCGGAGAGAACGACGTCGAGCGGCGCATAATATACTTCGCCTAAATTTTTCTCCAAAACAAAATCTTCGATTAGGCGCATGAGATTTCTGGAAACTCTTTGATGATAAATCAGGGGCGATGGAACCATATATACTTCTCCCTCGATGATTTCATAGCGCTTCTCGTCGGAGAAATGGAGATAGTCTTCGTAGGTGAATTGAATGGGGGTTGAGATTGTGAATGGTCCAGCCATGATTATTATCCAAAAATCGATTTCAATTCGAGATTCAACTCCGGCCAAAGCGCGGATTGCATGGTCTCGTCCAAGCGATAAGCGTTCCATTGCGTCAATGCGGCGTCCTTCAGCGTAAAAACTTGTATCTGTTTGGCGTCGGGATCGACGAGCCAATATTCCTTAACGCCGTATTTAGCGTAGAGTTTCTTTTTCAGCACTTTATCCTTATGGTCGGAAGAAGGCGAGAGAATTTCAATCGCCAAATCCGGCGCGCCTTGAATGTTCTTATACGTAATGATTCCGGAATTTTTGTTGGAGATAAAAAATATATCCGGCTGAACCACATCGATATCGGAGAGAACGACGTCGAGAGGAGCGTCGAAGATTTCGCCTAAATCTCTCGCCATGACATAATCCTCTATTAAACGTTCAAGTCTTCTGGATACTTGTTGATGATTAGTAAAGGGCGATGGAACCATGTAAACCTCTCCCTCGATGATTTCATAACGCTTGTCGTCGGAGAAATGAAGATAGTCTTCATACGTGAATTGGATGGGTGTTGATATAGGAGAGGGTCCAGCCATGATTTTTCTCCTCGCAGCGGATAATACTATTTTACACGACTTTTCGAACGCCTGAAATAACTTGACAAGATAAATATCAAACGACGGCGCCGACGATTTCGCAATCGCGTCCCGTAATCATCAGCCGGCCGCCTTGGCGGATAACCAGATAGGCGCCGTGGTAGGGTTCGATGCGGCATCGGCGGCCAAAAGATTCGATTTCGGCGGGGGTAGACGCTAATTTCTCCGGCGCGGCTTCCAAGACGATGGCGTCGGGGCCGCAGCCGCAGTCTTTGCCGAAGCAGATGGGATTCATGATGCGGCCCGCGATTTCGCAGCCGTCCCCAGTGACGAAAACGGCGCCGCCGATGCGCACCGCCAGCGGCGGGCCGTTGTAGCCCGCCAGTTGAATGTTCCGTTCCCCAATGCGCACGGTTCCCAGATAAAGCGGTTGATTCATCATGGAATTTCGTTTCCTTGTCGTCAGATCAATCGACGGCCGTTCCCTGAAGGCGGCCATTCTTGAGGCGAGTCAATCGTACGTCGACGATTTCCCCCCGCGCCACTGTCCGGGATGCGGTGAAATCGGCGCGCAGGTAATTCGGCGTAAAACCAGAGCCTTTTCCTTCCCGGAACGATTCCGCTAAAACAGGCAACGAGCGCCCGACGTATGCTTGCTTCGCCTCGTCCGCCGCTTCTTTGGCCGCCTCATCGAGCCGCCGGCGGCGCTCTTCGACGACCGTGGGCGGCAGAAATTCTCTCATGCGCGCGGCGGGCGTATTCTCTCGAACGGAAAAACGGAAAGAATGCACTTTGCTGAATCGTATCTCCCGCACCGCCTGCAAACTGCATTCGAAATCTTCTTCCGACTCGCCGGGGAAGCCGGTCATGATGTCGGTGGAAACTTCGAAGCCGGGCATGATCTTCCGGGCAAAAACGATCTTCTCTTTAAATAATTCATATACGTAGGGTCGCTTCATGCGCCGCAGGATGCGGTTAGAGCCGCTCTGTAAAGGCAAATGCAAATGAGGACAAACAACGTTATGTTGAGCCATCGTTCCTAATAAATCCTCCGTTATGTCCTGCGGTTCGAGGGAAGAGATGCGAATGCGTTTAATGCCTTTTAGATTCGCCATGCCTTTCAACAATTCGATCAGGCCAAAATTTTGTCCGCGACCGTAATGGCCGATGCAAACGCCGCAGAGCACGATTTCCGGATAGCCCCGTCTTGCCAGTTCCTGGCTTTCGGAGAGAATTTCGGGGATAAGGCGGCTGCGCGCCCGTCCCCGGCTGTCGGGAATGCTGCAAAAAGTGCATTTCAAATCGCAGCCGTCCTGAATTTTGACGAAAGCGCGCGTATGCTCTTCGAAGACGTCGATGCCGCCGCTCCATAAGCCGTCCTGATCTTCGCAACCCCACCCCAATTCTTCCGCCAACCTTTCGATCCAGGCTTCCTGGTCTTCGATGGCGACGACTTCCCGAACCCCTTCGATGCCTAAAATATCTTCCGGCTTGCGTTCGGAATAACAACCGGTAACGGCAACGCGAGCCTGGGGATAAGCGCGGATCATTTTGCGGATCAATTGCCGCCCTTTGCGGTCGCTTTCCGAGGTTACCGAACAGGTGTTGACGATGATCAAGTTCGGCGTCTCGCCCTCCGCTTCTCCAACGGAAACGCAGCCCCTACGCACCAGCTGCGAGCGGATGCGCTCCGAATCGTATTGATTGACCTTGCAGCCCAGCGTCTGAATCAAGAAACGAGGCTTTGGTTTTTCGTTGGCGGTGGTCATAAAAAGATCGCTTTTACGATACTGGATAAAATAAGAGTCATTTCAACATTGCATTCGAGAAAATTGTAATCGGCTTCGGCGCCATCCCAAGGGTTTCGCTTATATCGCAGCTGATTTATGAATTTCACAGAAAAACACTTTCGTAGCGCAATCCCTCACTCCGATGTTTTTTTTCGTGTTTTTCTTTCCTCATCGCGGTTTCGCGATTCAATCCAAGAATCGTTATCGCGCCATCCAGTTTTTCCTCATGGAAATCAAGATTCAGGCAACCGCCGAAAACAAATTCCTCTGCGCCTGCGCCAGGACAAGTCCGGCGACCGCCGCCAATTCGGTGCGCAAAATGCGAGAGCCGAGAGCGCCGAATTGGAAGCCTTGGCGGCGGGCGAAATCGGCCTCTTCAGGCGAAAAACCCCCTTCCGGCCCGAAAATGATAAACAACGGAGAATCGTCGCCGGGAATGCGGAAGGGCGGAATGGACTTGGCCTCTTCCCAAAAAAAGACGACGCGATCCGGCGGCCATTTTTCTTTCTTGAAGAAATCGCTGATGGACGCGTCTTCGACGACGACGCGGGGAATGGTGGAGCGTCCGCATTGACGGCAGGCTTCAATAGCAATCTTTTGCAAGCGTCCCTCCGGATCGTCCTTCATGCGGCAAATGGAGCGCGCAGCGCGATAAAAGACGATGCGCGTCGCTCCCAAAGGCGGCAGATCGCGCGCAATGCGGTCTTTGGTTTTCCCTTTGGTCGCGGCGATGAAAACGGAGCATTCGGGAAAGGCGTCTCGCGGATTGGGATGCGAGTCTTCCAGACGCAAGAGCAGCGAGGACGGCGTAGAGGATTCCACGCCGTATTCGTATTCCCGTCCATCGCCGTTGAAGCATGCGGCGGCGTCGCCTTGGCGCAAGCGCAGCGTCCGGCGCACGGCGAGGGACTCCGAATCGCGAAGGTCCAAAAAAGGCTCTCCGGCGGCGGGGACGAACAATCTCGTACGGGGCTTAAAAAAATCGTTTTTCATCGCAGAGAGGCGAATCCTTCGCTTTCCTATGGCGTAAAGAGGAAGATGGCGCAAAACCCTTGCAAAATCAGCATGAAATTAATATGCTTAAGGTTTGCGAACCTTATAATAATTTTACTGTAGGAAGAGGATATAAAACAATGGCGGAAAGAGTAAGCGACGAGAAACGATTGGAATTGATTGCAATGATTACTTCTTCTTATATCAGCGCCTTCAATGGGCCGGAAATGAGACCGCCCGATTCGATCACGATAGCGAGATTTATCGAAGAAGTTACGGATAAAGTGGATGAAAAATTTCCCCGCCCCGAATAAGGCGGGTTTTTTTTCGTCCGAATCCAATAGAACCAAAGGAGCATTGGGAAGGAATCGATAGATGGATCCCAGGTTGAATTCGCTTTTGGAGCTTCAGAAGGAAATGAGCATCCAAAGAGAACTTGAGTTGCAATACCAAGAAATCCCGCGGCGGCGCGAAGAAATTCTTTTCTGCATCAACAATTTAAGAGAAGAAGCTAAAGCGGCGGAAGAACGATTCAAGCATCATGAAGTGGAACAAAAAACGCGCGAGTTGGAATTGCAGCAGAATCAAGCCTTGCGCGTCAAAAAAGAGGCCCAACTCCTCTCCATCAAAAACAATAAAGAATATCAAGCCACGTTGGCCGAAATCGAAGGCATTGATCGCAAAAACGCCCGCGGCGAAGAAAAAATGATCGAATTGATGGATCAAATCGAGAAGGAACGCCAGGCGTTGAAGCAAAAACGAATGGAGTTGGAAGAAAAAGAAACGAAATTTCATTCGGAATTGAATGAACTGGATCAGAAGGAAAAAGGCCTGGGCGGCAAAGTGGAATCGGCTCGTTCCAAAGCGGAATCGGTCATCGAAAATGTAGATCCCAACCTCTACCGCCGCTTCAAAATCATATTCGACAGCAAGGGCGGCAAGGCTCTCGCCACCGCGAACGGCGGCTATTGCGGCGCATGCAATATCCGATTGACGCCGCGGTTGATTCAATTGACTACGCGCGGACAGGATATCGTCATCTGCGAAGGCTGTTCCCGGTTTTTATATTGGGATCATTCCTTAGACGAAGATCGAATCAACGATTTGTAAACCGATTCGGACAAGAGCGGGGGATAAGGATCGTACGCAATGTGGACGCGGCAGGACAAATGCCTTCTCCGTGTAAAATGGCTTTATACCGTTCGGCGATGGAAGCGGCTTAACCTGGATTCTCTCGTCCAATCCTACGGATTTTTTCTTCTGGTAGGCTTTTTTTGGTATCTCTGTTTTCGCGTCGTCTCCCGCTTGTGCGAAAACATCTACAGCCAGAATGTCATAGGGCCGATTATTTTGCATCGCATCGTGGCCTTCGGCTATTTTGCCATTCTGATTGTCGTATCGACGGGACACATCCTCACCGCTTATTCCTCCCTCTTCAGAGGAAGGGACTTGCCTACGCTTTTTGGATCGCCCTATCCGCTTGACCGCTTATACCGCGTCCAATGCTTGGAGACTTTGTTTTTGGGCGGATGGGTCTCCGGCTTGTTTTGTCTGCCTATCGTGGCGGCGTATGGTTGGGAACTGGAGGCGCGATGGTGGTTCTATCCCATTGTTCTCGTTGGATTGATCGGTTTTTTGGTCATTTGCGGCGCCATCGGCATTTTGATTATCCTCTCCATAGCGCGGTGGCTTGTAGGACGCCCATTGCGGACGGCGATAGGTTCGATTTTGTCGATCGCGGGCTTAATGGCCGTGGTAAGTTATACGGCCATGACGAAGTTAGCGATGCTGGACAATATCGAAGCGGCTAAATTGGGAGAGACGCTGGCCAATATGCGGCTTTCCTCCTCGCCCTATATTCCTAGCCAATGGATGGCGGAATTGATGGCTTCCGCCCGTACGGACGATTTTCGGCGCGCTTTCCTTTACCTTTTCTTGTTATGGGCGAACGCCCTGTTTCTCTGGAACCTGGTCGCCGAGTTGGGAATGCGCTGGTATTCGGACGCCTGGCTGTGGTCGCAGGAACGGATCGGCCTTTTTAAGAAACGGCGCGAAGGCCGCCGCTTCCGGCGCAAGCGGCTGTGGATTACGAAACTGTTTCCCCGGCGCATAGGCCCAATCGTTTATAAAGAGCTTCACGTTTTCGCGCGGGATTTTTCGCAATGGGGACAGTTGGCGTTGATCCTCTCGTTGATTCTGTTCTACATGGCCCATACGCAGAATATCACCTTCGACGAGCCGCAAACGCGAGCGCGCAGCCAGTTGGCTTTTTTCAACGTGATCCTGTTGGGATTCATTCAGGCGACGCTTTCTCTGCGCTATACGTTTCCCTCGATCAGCCTGGAAGGGCGGGCGTTCTGGACGGTGAAAAGTTCGGCAATCGGCATCGGACGTTTTTTCTTTACGAAATACTACCTGCATACGGCGGTATTGCTCGCCATCGGCGAGGGCATGGGTTTGATGCTGAATCATATTATCGGCGTGGACCCCGCCTTGAACGTCGTGTGCGCTTTCGTACTATTTCTTTTCTCCTTCGGATTCACCAGTTGGTCGCTGGGTTTCGGGGCGATCTTTCATAAATTCGAAGCGGTCAGCGCGGCGGAAGTCACTTCGGATACGGGAGCGTTAGTGGCCATGATTCTGACGCTGATGTATTTCGGCATCAGCGTCGCTTTTCTGGCGCGGTTCGCTTTGGATCATACGCCGGGGACGGATATCGTGGGGCAACTGGCGTTGGAGCCGGAAATGATTCTCTACGCGACGATTTTCCTGTTGATTCAAACCTGCGCCATCCTCTTTCCCGCCGCCTATGGCTTGAAAAAATTGGAAGAAGCGGTCTTATAATCTCATAGGCTTCAATCCGGCGATTCCGGCGGGCGCCGCAGGGCGGGTAGGTTGAATAAGTGATCAGAGCTGTAGGGTGGGCTCAAAGCGAAGCGTAGCCCACCTTTTTGGGACTTTATAACTTAACGGAGGGTGGCAAAGGCAAAGCGAAGCCTGCCTTTGATTATTTCCCTTAGCGCGGGTAAAACAGGCGTCTCGCCTGTATGCTTGATAAAGTCGCGTAAAGTGGGCTCAAAGCGAAGCGTAGCCCGCTGCTACCCCCGCAGTCTCAAAGTCTCAAAGGATTTATTATGTCCTGCAAAATAAAAATCTGTGGATTGTCCTCGCGGGCGGATATGGAAATGGCCGCATGGATGGGAGCGGACTATGGCGGGATTCTGATCGATATCGATTCAATCCGGGCGCATCCTTTGAAACAAGCGGCCGACTTGTTCGTCTCGCCCCCGCTGCCGGTAGCGGCCGTAACGCAAGATAAAGACCTGGACGGCAATGCAAGAACGGCGGAGGCGCTCGCTCCTGCCGCATTGCAACTTCATGGCTTTGAGCCGCCGGAGTTGGTTTGCGCCTTGAAAAGCCGCGTCTCCTGCGAAATTTGGAAAGCCATGCACTTGCCCGCCAGCGAGAGCGGTGAAGCGCTGGATTTGGAAGCGTTTCTAAGGAGCATAAAGGAATACGCCGAGGCGAGCGTCGACCGGTTCGTCATCGACGCTTCTTGCATGGAGGGCGGACGGCGAAAACTAGGGGGAACCGGCAAGACGGTGGATTGGCGGACGGCGCGGTGGATCCGAGAACGATCGCCGCGGCCAATGCTGCTGGCGGGAGGCTTGAATCCCGAAAACGTCGCCGAAGCCGTAACGGCGGTCCAACCTTACGGCGTCGATCTCTCCTCCGGCGTAGAGTCGGTAATAGGAAAGAAAGACCCCGATAAAGTACTTCTTCTAATCGCCCGCGTGCGAGCGTTGGAAGGAATGAGCGGAATACCTCGAATTTGTTGACGCGTAAATCATATCGTAGGATGGATCATGTTTTTTGACCCATCAATTACTTACTACGCTCCTAAAATTATGATGGGTCGAAAAACGCGACCCATATATCCGTGATTCGAAAATTTCGTGGAATTCGAGCCTTTTCGTGGTTTCGTGATTCAATAACGCAACAAAATGGAATCCTTCCTGCTCTTTTGAACGATTCTACTAATTGGCGATGAAGTACAAACGCCAAAACGAAAGAACTATGGCTGCGTAACATGAGTTAATAATATCTGTTGATTTACAATCCCAGCGAAGATAAATCGCCTTCCGTATCCCCATTCCACCATAATCGTCCCGCCAGGATCATGATGGCCAATCCCAAGAGAAACGCGCTCGGCGAACATTGCGGCGGAAAGTAGAAACGGCCCGAACTCAGGACGGCGATAACAAAACCCGTAAAAATCGTAGTTCGGATAATCCGGCGTTCCGGCGGGGCGAACAGGCGGCGGACGATGCGTTGATTGAACCAAGGCGCCGAACCCAGCAGCATAATCCAGCCGCCGAAAAGCGTAATGAGGGCGTGATGAACGCCAAGGGCGTAGGCCGCGCCGAAGCCGATCAGAACGATCGCCAGGCCGGCGGTGAAGAGCATTTTACGGTTCGCCAATACTTCGGGAAGATGGTCGGCGAGGGTGAATTTCACCCGGTCGGAATAGAAAGCGTATATCATGGCGGCGATGCCGATAAGCGTGTAGATGGCGAGCCAAATCCAAATCATTCCATACTCTCCGTTGACGGTTCCATTTAGAAACCGGTTGGTATCGTAGATGCGGCGCTAAAGGCGAATTTCCAAGTGGAATATTTTGGCGGCTTTTTATTCTTTCGCAAGGTTGTTTTTCTCTTCATCCCCAGTTTCGCTTTCGGAGTCCTTTTTGGGGAGGCGCGATAGAACGTCTTCTATGGGGATCAATCCCCAATCCACCAGGCCCAACTCCCGGCGTTTATCCAGAATAGCCTGGATCATTTTTTTCATCGTTTCCTCACTGGCCATAGCATTTCTCTCCGCTTAGGATGGAAAAATCATATCGTCAAAAATCAGGGATTCCTACCCTTTTAACGGACGAAATCGCCTGGGGACGGGTTCTGAGACTTTACAGATATTGACTCTGAAAGTATAAATTACTTTCGTCGTGGCCGGGTAGCTCAGCTGGTAGAGCAGAGGACTGAAAATCCTTGTGTCCCCAGTTCAATTCTGGGCCTGGCCATTTTTCTTTTTACCCTGCGCGTTATCTCCCATCTATCATTTTGAGGTTCTTGAAAAAATGGTATAATTTTCTTTTCAATTCTCCCCCCAAGCTTGGGGGGAGTTAGAGGGGGGTTGATTTTGTTAGACTTATCTCAAC